>DASRGY010000019.1:0-8765 GCA_035650795.1 Saccharimonadales bacterium (SeqCode) | reverse complement strand
TCAGCCTATTGCCGATGCGATTAGAAACGACCAAGGTCTTGGTTTAACTCCTTCAGATGATGGGCGGGTAGTTAGAGTAAATCTGCCGCCAATGACAGAAGAAAACCGCCGAGATATGGTCAAGCTTCTTAATCAGAAGGTTGAGGAGTGTTTGATATCTGCCAGAAATGCCCGACATGAAGCTTTTCGTAAAGGTGATGAGGCCGAAAAAAGCCGTGATATCGGTAAAGATGAGAGACTGCGTATTGAGAAGCAAATAGATGATTTATTAGCAAAGCAAAAGGGTGAGGTAGAGGGTTTAGCTCAGGCCAAAGAGTCTGAGATCATGACGGTTTAATGATTGGATCTATAGAAGTCAGTGAGCGGCCAGGACTTCCCACCGCCGAGCCAGAAAATCCTCATCCATTTAATTTGACCGATGATGATCGTAAAAGGATACACATCGTTAGCGGTCAGGTTTATCCTGAGCTTGCGCAAAGTACTGCCGACATTTTGGGCGTTCCTCTTAGACAAGTAGATCTAGATGTTTTTGCAGATGGGGAACTATATGTAAGACATGGAGAAACCGTCAGGCGTCGTCACGTATATGTGTTCCAGTCTCATATATCTTCACCAGGGTTTAGCGTGGACCAAGCGTTTAAGCAACAGACGCTTTTAATTCGGGCTGCCAAAGAAGCCGGTGCTGCTGAAGCAATCGCAGTTACCCCATGCCTTCCTTATCAGAGGCAGGATCGTAAATCAAGAAACCGTGAAGCAACTTCTTCGGCTGCCACGATGCAAGAGTATGAGGTCGCAGGCACGGATACGCTTATTGTCACTGATCTTCATGCAGCACAAGAACAAGCATTCTTCAGGGGTGCTTGCATTCATCTAACCGCCTTCTTTGAACTAAATAGAATAATGAAAAAAATAATGGGCGGAAATGACCCAGATGATTATAGAGTGGTTGCGCCAGATACAGGCAGAGCAACCAATGCTAGATCGCACGCCAATCACCTAGGCACAAAAATGGCCATGATATGGAAGTCGCGCGATCTGGATACAAGAGATAGCGTGGAATCAGTTGAAGTCCTGGGAGACGTTAAAGGTAAAACCTGTTTTATTAGTGAAGACATTATTGGAACTGGGGGTACTCTCTACAAGGGGGCTACTGCTCTTCTTGAAGCCGGGGCGGCTAACATAATAGTCTTTGCAACTCATGGTCAATTTACCGAAGGCGCAGATAAAAAACTCGGGGCTAATTCCCCGATTGAATCTATTTATATCACTAACACCTTCCCACAAGCACAGAACATAGGCCGTATTGCAAACCTAAACGTGATTGATTTATCGCCCCTGTATGCCAAGACTATCGCGCATAATGAGACAGGCGAATCAATTCACGAAATATACGATGAAAACTACGCCATTTAGTCCTTAACCGACTGTTATACTTAATTAGTATGCAAATCCTTCTGTTTATTATTGGCCTGATTTTATTTATCAGCTTAGTTATCGTTCATGAATGGGGACATTACTGGGTCGCTAAAAGAAACGGGGTTAAAGCGCTTGAATTTGGCATTGGTATTCCGCCCCGTGCTTGGAGCAAAAAGCTTAAAAGCGGTGTGCTATTTAGCCTAAACTGGTTGCCATTGGGTGGTTTTGTCAGACTCAAGGGTGAAAATGATGAAGATGCCCGGCCACACAGTTTTGGTGCAGCATCTTTAGGTGCTAAGAGTAAGATCATGCTGGCTGGGATTGGGGCTAACTTGATTGTTGGGCTACTTATGTTAACAGTCTTAGCATTAATTGGTATGCCAAAACTGATCGATAAAACTTACGGTGCACCGCAAGATCAGTTTACTGTGGCCAGCGATACTAAAATTGTAGAACGCGACTTATTAGTAGGCGAGATTCAAGATGGTTCACCAGCGCAAAAAGCCGGTTTATCAGGGCATGATCTGATTTTATCCATAGCCTCAGGCAGTGATAAGCGTGATGCTAGCTCAGCCCAAACTCTTCATGACGCTACACAAGCTTTTGCCGGTAAAACCGTAACGATAGTTTATAAACACAATGGCGCCGTATTGAGTAAAAGCGTGACCTTAAGAACAGCTGAAGAGGTACAGCCAACGCTCAAGACCGATAATCCCAAAGGTTATCTGGGCATAGCGCCGCTAGAGTTACAAATTAGACGATCTACATGGAGCGCACCAATTGTTGCACTTGGTATGACTAAACAATTAACCGTGCTGACGATGCAGGGTTTAGGGCACGCTTTTGCCGGGTTAGGTTCGTTATTAGCCGGATTTATCAGCGGCAATCACGAGGCAAGACAAAATGGTCAAGCACAAGCCTCTTCACAGGTTGGCGGCCCGGTTGCCATTGGTGCGGCTATTTGGGGCTACAGTTCGCTGGGGATCACCTTTGTATTAACTATTATAGCTATAATTTCTCTGCTTTTGGCGATTTTTAACATACTGCCTATACCAGCACTAGATGGAGGCAGGCTGTTTATGCTCTTATTTTCTCGCGGCTTACTTCATCGTCCTCTTAACAAGCAAGTTGAGGAGCGAGTAGTCGCAACCAGTATGGTGCTGCTATTAGTATTGTTCGTCCTAATTACCGTAGTAGACGTGCGACGGTTTTTGTAGGCTTTAAGAATGAAAAAGCTTCAGCAAAATAAATCTGAAAGTCTTGGTTCGCCGTGGCAGGTAATTTTAGTAGCATTAGCTATTTTTTTGTTCTGCCAATTTGTGGCGGCTTTTGTCTTGGCGTTAGCTGAGGGGATAATTCATCCTCATCAATCCGTAGCAAACGCTCTTGATAACTCAGCTCCGGTGCAGTTCTTTTATGTTCTTCTGGCTGAAGGCCTAGCCGCAGCCCTCACAATTTATATTGTTAAGAAAGTCAGGGGGCTACGATTAGCCACTATCGGCCTTGGGCGCAGGCCCATGTGGTCAGATATTGGTAATGCAGCTGGTGGCGCAATAGCTTTTTATTTAATCTTGGTGGTGGCTTCATTCGTGGTAAATATCTTTGCTCCGGATATAAATACAAAAGAAACCCAGAACGTTGGGTTTAATACTCTGAACACTTCACTTGATCAAATACTAGCCTTTTCTGCCCTTGTATTTCTACCACCAATCGGGGAAGAGGTATTGATGCGGGGGTATCTTTACTCCGGTTTGCGGGCTCGCTGGCGATTTATTCCGGCAATGTTAGTCACGAGTCTCCTTTTTGGCGTGGCCCATTTGTGGTCAGGAGCTAGCGGTGAGATATTGTGGATAGCTGGCATTGATACTTTTCTACTTTCCCTGGTTTTAGTCTATATGAGGGAAAAAACTGGCGCTTTGTATGCAGGCATGATGATACATGCACTTAATAATATGATCGCTTTTTTTGTCCAGTTTCATTCCTAGAGTTTGTATAGGCTGGTAGAAGTTAGCATATTTCTACTCCCCGTAATCTGGTAAACTTTAGCTTAAATGAGAAGATCAAAGCTATTCGTTAAAACAAGACGAGAAAACCCAACTGACGAGGAGGCCCGTAACGCTCAACTGCTTATCCGTGCAGGCTATATTCATAAGGAGATGGCCGGAGTATATAGTTATTTCACTCTCGGGAAAATTGTAATTGACAAAATTTCCCAGATAATTCGTGAAGAAATGGATGCCATAGGTGGTAATGAGGTTCTAATGTCTACTTTGCAAAACAAGGAGTTATGGCAAGCCAGTGGTCGCTGGGATGATAAGCAGGTGGATAATTGGTTTAAATCACGCTTAATAAGTGGCGTTGAGGTCGGTCTCGGCTTTACTCACGAAGAGCCACTTACTAGTGGGCTCAGAAATTTTGTAGCTTCATATCAAGACTTGCCTATCTACGCTTATCAAATCCAGACAAAGTTCAGGAACGAGCTACGGGCTAAGAGTGGCCTTCTACGAGGTCGGGAATTTCTAATGAAAGACCTATACTCGTACAGCCGGAGTGAGCAAGAGCATAAGATTTTTTACGAAAAATCAGCCGAGGCTTATCTTAAAATTTATCGCCGTCTTGGTTTTGATGATGGCATTATCTTCAGGACCTTTGCCAGTGGCGGTGTTTTTAGTAAATTCAGTGATGAGTTCCAGTTAGTTACACCGATTGGCGAAGATACTATCTATATAGATCGGGAAAAAAATATTGCCATCAATAAAGAAGTTTGTACAGATGAGGTTTTAGATAGCTTAGGTTTAAATAAAACTGCTCTGGAAGAAGTTAGGGCTGTAGAAATAGGTAATATTTTTACTCTCGGCTCTAAATATTCAGACGCTATGGGGCTTTTTTTTACAGACAAAGAAGGCCAAAAGCAATCAATCGTCATGGGCTGTTATGGCATAGGTGTTAGTCGTCTGATGGGCTTGATTGCTGAGCATTTTGCTGATGACTTGGGTCTTGTTTGGCCTAAGTCCGTCAGCCCTTACTCAGTTTATCTGATTAGTCTTGGTAATGCGGCTGACGTAATTGAAGCTGCAGATAAGATTTATAAGCGGTTGACAGACGCCGGTGTTGGAGTAATATATGATGATCGGGGCGGGGCGTCAGCCGGAGAAAAACTTGCCGATGCCGACCTTATGGGGATTCCAATGCGCCTCGTGATAAGTCAAAAAACACTCCAAGAAAACGTTTACGAGATTAAAGACCGCACCTCAAAAGAAGTTAAATTAGTTTCAGAATCAGACCTAATTGCGACACTGGAAAAATAATAAACTCATTGATATAATCATCTGAACATACACAATCTGGGTGAGTAGGTAGAAGTAAAAGGTATTGAGAAAGATTATGAAAAAACTTTTCCGCTTAACACAAGAAGGAGTAGACGAGCTCGAAAAAGAGCGGACTGCTCTAGTAGATCAAAGAGCTGAAGTTGCAGATAGGATCAAGCAAGCCAGAGAGCTAGGTGATCTAAGCGAAAATGCAGAATATCAGTCTGCTAGAGAAGAGCAAGACAGGCTAGAGACGCGCATTTCTGAAGTAGAACACATTCTGCAAAATCTGGAAATTATTATGAAACCTAAAAGTCATTCTTCAGTGACGCTTGGTAGCAAGGTAAAACTCAAAGCAGGAGCTAAAACTCAAGAATTCCATCTTGTCGGTACTATAGAAGCAGACCCTTTAGCGGGTAAGATTAGTGATGAATCTCCTTTAGGCAAACAGTTGATAGGCAAAAAGGTTGGTGACAAAATTTTAGTTAAAAACTCGCCTCCTACCACATACAAAATTACCTCAATCAATTAGTATCTACCCCTGTACCCTATGTCCTAAATCCTATATCCTATTTGTATGCAGTGGCTTAATAAAGTCGTTGATGATGTGGTTGCGGCACATCCCGAGGGTGAAATTATCATCGAATCAGGCGTTTCTCCGTCCGGGACGTACCATGTTGGAACACTTAGAGAAGTTTTAACCTGTGATGCTGTTTTGCTAGCGCTCAAACAGCGTGGGCGGCAAGCCCGCCATATTCACTACGTAGACGACCTTGATCCGCTACGCAAGGTTCCTGTTAATGTGCCGGCTGAGTATGAGAAGTACCTGGGACAACCATATTGCGACATCCCCGCGCCGAAAGGATCAGACCAAAGCTATGCAGATTTTTTCTTAAATGACTTTCTGGGTGCCGCACAAGAGCTTCATATGGACATGGACGTAATACGTAGTCATAAAAAATATCGTGCTGGGGATATGACTGGAGCTATAGAAAAAGCTTTGCTCAACTTGGACAAGATAAGACAAATCATAGAAGCAGTCTCCGGTAGAAAATTAGGAGAAGACTGGGCGCCTATTCAGGTGAGCGAAGAAGGTTATCTTAAGAACCGCCGCTTTGTTTCAATTGACACTTCAGCTAGGACAATCACTTATCTTGACGCAGATAATCATGAGCAGAAGATCAGCTATGCGCACGGCGAGGTTAAGTTAAACTGGCGTGTTGATTGGCCAGCCCGGTGGTGGATGCTAAATGTCAAAGTAGAGCCATTTGGTCGCGACCACGCGACTAAGGGCGGTAGCTACGATACCGGTGCAGCCATAGCCAAAGACATTTTTGATTCTGATCCGCCCTATCCAGTGCCTTATAACTTTATTAACTTAACCGGCGAAACAAAGAAAATGAGTAAGAGCACCGGCAACATAATTGCAATCTCGGATCTTACAAAAGTTCTGCCGCCTGAGGTTGTACGCTACTTTACTTTACGCTACTCGCCGGATAAGCAGATATTTTTTGATCAGGTAAATGGTGTTATTAAACTAATTGATGATTACGCTCAGTTACTTAGTAAAGAGGCCAAGACGGATGACGATAACATGCTATTAAAGATTTGTAGCGTAGGCGAAGACACTTTGGTTAGTTCGATTCCGTTTTCTCACCTCGTAGCTAGTTATCAGGCGGCACTTAAAGATCCTGATAAAACTCTAGACGTACTTAGCAGGACAGAATATGCACCTGCAGTTGAGCGGGAAAGAGAAGTAATTAAGAAAGAACTAGCTTTTATTAACCGGTGGCTAGAAAAATGGGCGCCAGAAGATGCTAAGTTTGACCTTCTGGACCTTGCAAAAAAGGACGATTTTAATCCGGAAGCTCAAGAGTACCTATTAACATTGGCACAAATTATTGAACAAGCTCCTGCTGATGCCGACGGCGAGTGGTTCCATAAAGCTATATATGAAATTAAAGAACACAATAATTTATCACCTGAACAAATCTTTAAGCCGCTTTACCAGGCATTAATCGGTAAAGATTCAGGACCACGTGCCGGATGGTTTTTATCTATTCTCCCACGTGAGTGGCTTGTCAATCGACTAAAACTCGAGGCTTAAATGATTGGCCTAGAACAATTAAAGAGGATTGCGGATCAGCAGGGCACACCTATCTATGTCTACGACCGACAATATTTACTAGATCGAGCAACCAAGTTGCAGGAATTAAGCCAAACACACAATTGCTTACTCCGGTACGCCGTAAAGGCTAACCCTCACACGGAAATAATAGAATTGTTTGATAGACTTGGTCTTAACTTTGATGCCAGCTCAGAATACGAAGCCGAACGTCTAATTAAATTAGGAGTTGAGCCTGAAAAAATAAGTTTAAGTTCCCAGCAGCCGCCCAGCAATATGTTAAAAACATTAAACAGTGGAGTGAAATTTGTTGCTACATCTCTTCGGCAATTGGAGTTAGCTGGTAGCTCGGGATGGCAGGGTAACCTAGCTGTACGATTGAACCCTGGTGTAGGCTCGGGGCATAGCCGTCGTACTACAACCGGCGGTGTATCTTCGAGCTTTGGTATCTGGCATGAATATATGCCTCAGGTGCTAGATTGGGCGAGTAAATCGGGATGTGTGATAGATCGTATTCAGACGCACATTGGCTCTGGTGCAGACGCTAAAGTTTGGCGGACGGTAGTTGAAGAAGGGCTTAAGCTAGTAGAGCAAATCCCAACCATAAAGATTCTAAATTTAGGCGGCGGCTATAAGGTCGCGCGCATGCCAGACGAAAAAGAAGCAAATATGGCTGAAATACTTGAGATTTTTGACAACGCAGTTAAGGCCTTTCAGAAGCGAACTGGCCGCCAGCTGAGTATAGAAATCGAACCAGGTACTTTTCTTGTAGCCAACGGAGGCTATCTTATATCGCAAGTTGTAGATGTAGTGGATACCGGGAGAGAGGGCTTTAATTTTATTAAGCTTGATACCGGCATGAACGATCTGCTTCGCCCAACTCTTTATGGCGCACAGCACAGCATTGAAATTATTAACGACTCTAAAGCCAAGAAAGACTATGTAGTGGTCGGGCACAATTGCGAATCCGGTGATCTACTTACGCCAGAACCCGGTAATCCGGAGCAAATTAAGCCGCGCAGCCTAAATCAGGCTGAGATTGGAGACACTGTGATGATTGGCGGAGTAGGGGCATACGGCGCCAGTATGCGTGCCATCGGCTATAACAGTTATCCGGCAGCTAAAGAAACCATCCTATAAAGTACTTAACTAGTTAAGTACTTCCTAACACTTTATCCAGCTTTTGCATTACAATGAATATTAATGCGTGATGTGGCTATTGCTGCCTATAATTTAAGTAAACGTTATCCGGGTACCAAAAAATATGCGCTTAAGGGGCTTGATTTTGATATCAGGACAGGTGAAGTTTATGGCTTTTTGGGCCCCAACGGCGCCGGCAAAACAACAACGCTCAGGCTTTTTATGAACTTTATACAGCCAACGCTTGGTGAAGCTAAAGTGCTTGATATGGATAGCGTGGTTGAATCTGTCGAGGTCAAGTCTAGGATTGGCTATTTACCAGGCGAGATGTCGTTTTATAGTAAAATGACCGGCGGCCAATTTTTGCAGTACATGGCCCAGCTTCAGCCACCCAAAAATATAGCTTACGCCCGCCAGCTTATTAGGTTATTTGAATTCGGCACAAACCAAAAAATTGGGCAGCTATCAAAAGGCAACCGTCAAAAGCTGGGCATAATTGCTGCTTTTATGCATCAACCCGAAGTCTTATTTCTGGATGAACCAACGAGCGGGCTAGACCCATTAATGCAAGAAGCCTTTTTTGAACTGGTCCGTAGGACAAAGGCTGGTGGCGCAACACTGTTTATTAGTAGCCATAACCTGGGAGAGGTTCAGAAGATGTGTGACCGTGTGGGGTTTATTAGACAGGGCCGACTAATTGCCGAGCAGAAAGTTGGTGATTTTTCTAAACTCACAAAACAGATTTATGACATTTCATTTGCCGATAAGGCGCCCCT
>DASRGY010000018.1:0-10503 GCA_035650795.1 Saccharimonadales bacterium (SeqCode) | reverse complement strand
AGCTATATCTAAGCTTAAGCTTCCAGTGGGAATAGTCTCGACATTAATCTTGTGTGCTTCACCAAGACGCATGATAGAACCAGCCCCAAACTGCTTTTCTATCTGGCTAACTGCCAAGTTAAGTGCTTGCGACTTACCGCTTGCGGCTGTCTTGACAGTACCATCAGTTTTAGCTTTATCGGCCATTGCTACCCCCATCTACTTTTCTCCTTAAATTATATAGCTTCACGTCAGGAAAAGCTTGATTTCGCCAAGGACCGCTATTTCCTGGGTTTGGCATATAATTCTCGCTGAACGCTCAAATTATACCAAGACTATAGCAATCCAAATCAGTGAAAAAAATTGCTTCAGCTTATTTCTAGTTCCCGACAGGGACTTCCTTTATACTTATGGTTATGCGGATAAGCGACGCTATTGTGCTTGAATTGCTACACATCAAGCATAAAGTTAATGACGACCAATTAAAAAACTTACTACAAGAGCAAAAGACAACCCATAAGTCGCTGCAAGATGTAGCTATTTCAGCTAATCTAATAACCGAGAAAGAGCTGGTCCAAACATATGCGGCTAAGAATGAGATCCCTTTTGTGGAGCTAATTCCTCGTAGTTTACGCCGCGATGTACTCAAATTAATTCCTGAACGAATAGCTCGACAATATAACGCTGTAGTATTTGATGAACGTCCGAACGGTATCAAAATGCTTGCCATGGAAGATCCTGATGATGTCCAAGCGCTCAACTTCCTACAAAAGCAGCTGGGTACAAATATTCGTGTATTTATTGCCACTAAATCTAATATTCTTGCTGCTATTGATCAGTATCGAGGGAATATAAGCAGTGAGTTAACTCAAGTAATAGCCAGTAGCGATTCTGAAACTGCCGAAACCGAAGAAGAAGTCTCTAAAGAAGATGTTGCCGAAGACAGTCCAATAGCTCAAACAGTCAACTTGATTATCGAAGACGCCATCAAACAAGGCGCTAGCGACATTCATATAGAGCCCCGTGAAGAATATGTTAGCGTCCGATACCGCGTAGATGGTCAACTTAAGGAAACTAACCGCCTACCTAAAAAAGTACTGCTTTCACTCGTTAGTCGTATAAAAATCTTATCGAACTTGAAAATAGATGAACGTCGAGCGCCACAAGATGGACGTTTTAAGGTAACTATAGGTAGTGGTGAATATGCCCTTAGAGTGAGCACGCTGCCAATAGTTGAAGGCGAAAAAGTTGTTATGCGTATACTGAATGAGTCAAATAAAGCCGAGACTCTTGAGGAATTGGGCTTTTGGGGCAAGAGTCTTGAAGATTTGGAGACAGCACTAACTCGCCCGCATGGTCTAGTCCTGTTTACGGGCCCAACTGGCTCGGGCAAGAGTACCAGCTTGTTCAGTATATTGAGCCGGCTTAATCAGCCCTCTGTCAATATCAGTACTATTGAAGACCCCGTTGAATATAAAATTCCAGGTGTAAATCAAGTACAAGTTAATCCAATAGCCGGCATGACTTTTGCTGATGGGTTGCGCTCACTGCTTCGACAAGATCCAAATATCATTATGGTCGGCGAGATTCGAGATTCGGAGACAGCCAATCTGGCTGTCCAAGCAGCTCTAACCGGACACCTAGTGTTTAGCACTCTGCACACTAACAATGCGGCTACTTGCTTACCCCGTCTTTTGGATATGGGAGTTGAGCCGTTCTTGATCGCTAGCACCGTTAGGGTGGTGGTGGCCCAGCGGCTAGTAAGGCGCTTAGTGCCAGAAAACATTGAAAGCTATGAGCCGGATATTGCCACAGTAACTAGAGTCGAAACAGCTTTTGGCATTAAAGGCGTCGAAGATATGGCCCGGGTCCATAAGTTAGAACTTGAAGCCATAAAAGGACGCATAAACCATTCGGCTGCGGCAAGCGATAAATCAGAAGTTGACGAGCAGCCGTCAACCACAGAAGCAAGCATAAGCCGTCTCTGGAAAATAAAAGGCGGAAGCGGCACAACATCGTTCCGTGGTCGAATTGGTATTTATGAGGTACTGCCGATGAACTCGAATGTTCAGAAAATGGTTATAGAAGGGGCAAGTGCCGATACTATCCAGGACCAAGCCGTCAAGGACGGGATGATAACAATGCAAACTGATGGATTCATTAAAGCCTTGCGTGGCGAGACGACACTTGAAGAAATAATGCGTGTAACCACAGAGAAATAAAATGCCGCAATTCAATTACACATCAGTCTCAGCCGATGGGCGCCAACTTACGGGATTGATGACAGCTCCGACTCGCGAGGAAGCTATCGCCGAACTACGCAAAAACGGTAACAGGCCGGTGCTTCTACGTGAAGTTAGTAATAAAAAAGGCCGAAGTTTATCGTTTAAAAACAAAGTAAAAATAAGAGATTTAGTAATTTTCAGCCGTGAGCTCTCAACTATGATTAGTGCTGGTGTGCCTTTACCTCGTAGTCTAGCTACCTTAGCCGATCAATCAGAAAACAAGTACTTTAAGCAAGTAATTACCCAGATTAACCATGATGTAGAAAGTGGTATTCCGCTAGCCGACGCCCTAGAAAAACATCCCAATGTCTTTAACGATGTCTATATAAATATGGTGCGGGCGGGTGAAGCTGGCGGGATTTTGGACGATATTATGAAACGTCTAGCCACACAAGTAGAGAAAGAAGCTACGATAAAACACAAAATAAAGGGGGCTATGGCCTACCCGACTGTAATACTTACTGTTACAATTATCGCCTTTTTTGGCATCATGCTTCTGATCATGCCGCGAATTTCTAAAATCATTACTGATTTAGGCGGCCCCAACGCCCATCTGCCTGTTTATTCCCGCATAATGCTGAGTGCCAGCACCTTCATCCAACACAACATACTCTTCATTATTGTCGGTATTGCTATAGCCATATGGTCGTTTAAGCGATATATAAAAACCGAGAAAGGAAAATACAAATGGCATGGTTTCCTGTTAAAGACGCCTGTCCTAGGAAAGGTGATAACTAAGATTGCCATAGCTCGTTTTTCACGTACTTTTGCCTCACTAATGAGTTCCGGAGTAACGGTTTTGGACGCCTTACAAATTACAGGTAAAGCTGTTGGAAACAGGGTAATCCAAAAGGAGCTTGAAGGTGTAGCTAAGGCGGTAAAGAATGGCCGGCCGCTGGGCAAAGAACTTCTGCAGTCTAAGCATTTCCCGCCTATAGTCGGCCAGATGATGTCGGTAGGTGAAGAAACAGGGAAGATTGATGAGATCCTTATCAAAGTAGCTGATTTTTATGAAGAGGAGGTTGATACTGTAATCGACAGTCTAGCGAGTATTATTGAGCCTTTGATGATAATAGTTTTAGGGTCTTTAGTGGGAATGATCGCCGCATCTGTAATGGGACCAATAGCCGGCCTTTCTAAACAGATCGGCGGCTAGGCTTGATTTTACTGTTTATAAATTGTTGACATCATTACGCTTATCTTTATAATCATTGCTTAGTGGAACAGAAGTGTTCTTCGCATAAAAAATAAGAAGATAAGAAGGGTGGGAACTTAAATGGTCTCATTAAAAAGAAGGTCAAGCGGTTTCACAATTGTGGAACTATTGATTGTAATAGTGGTTATAGGTATATTGGCTGCTCTAGTCATTGTAACTTATAACGGAATACAGCAAAAAGCTCGTGATACGGAGCGCAAGACTGACGTTAAAGCACTACAAGGTCAGCTTGAAGCCTACTGGGCAAACAACGCCAAGTATCCAACCATGGCTCAGTTGAATGACAGTGCATTCCGAACAGCCAACTTAAAGGGTCTTGATCCAGCAGCTTTGCAGGATCCAAAAGGCACATCCCAAGCCGTTTGCGCATCGTCAACCAGCAGTTGTTATGGATATTCTGTAACACCATCCGGTTGCGATAACTCAACAACAGACTGTGATAATTACGTGCTGACAGCTACACTCGAAGCAGGTGGTACATTCTCAGTCCAGTCAAATAACTAGTATATTAGTTAGGACTTAAGAAAATCCCGGGTATAATCCCGGGATTTTTTACTATAATTAAGCTTAAGCATGAATAAAGACCAAAAAGGATTCTCGATTGTTGAACTCATACTGGCCATTATTGTGGGCAGTGGACTTATCGCCAGCCTAGATCTAATCATCAATAATTACATCCATCTGGGTCAGCGCAGTCGTAATCTGACGATGATAAATTCTTACTCCGAAGGCAAAGTTGAAGCCCTACGCAGTCTTGGTTATAACGGATTAAGCAATGGGACTAGCAGCATTAGCAGTGAGCTGCCTTCACAAGTAACGGGGACTAAAAGCGGCAGTCTTACCATTAGTGAGCCACAGACCGGTCTAAAACAGATTGATATATCTGTAACCTATAACGACAACGGCACTTCCCGAACATACACCTATAGAACATACATAGGAGAACTTGGTGTCGGCCAATAATCAAAAAGGGTTTACTATGCCGGAGTTGGCTATCGGTGTAGTTGTGACATCTATCATCCTTCTGGCATTTTTAGGCGCGCTAACGAATTTCTTTATCGTAACCACACGCAATAACGACAGGATTGATATGACTAGCAGTTCGCAAAGTTTGCTGCGTGCAACAGTTGACGCTCTACGCCTTGGTGATGGTGTTCGCCAGACAAATACAATCAGTGATCCTCATGCTCCAAGCGGCGGCTGGAACACTAGTAATTCTAACTTTGTAATTGTTATCGAAACGCCAGCCTACGATTCAAGCCGCAATTTTATAATTGACCCCGTTACCGGTAATCCTTACATGAATGAGCTAGTATATTATAAAAGTGCCAATAGCTTGCTGCGACGCAATCTAGCTAATCCCAGTGCCACTGGTAATACCCTTAAGACTTCCTGTCCGGCCAGCTCGGCAAGTTCTAGCTGTCCCGCCGATGCAGTGTTAGCCGATTATGTTCAATCGATGACTTTTACGCTTTATGACCAGGACGACAATCTGACCACCGATCCATTGCAGGCACGATCAATTCTAATCGATCTCGCGATGCAGAGGAATGCCTATGGAGATCTGGTTAGTTTCGACAATAAAATCCGGGTAACTTTAAGGAATAAATTCTGATGAAAAAGGCTTTCAGGAAGCAAGACGGGCAGGTTTTAATTACTTTATTAATAGTTGTGCCGGCCGTCATCTTAATAGTTGCCTCTTATCAGTCGTTGGCTGTCAATAACTTCCGCCTAGCTCGTCAGGACCAGTCGCATACGCAAGCTCAAATAACCGCTGACGCTGGCGCCGACTATGCGATAGAACAAATCAATCAAAATGATTCATGGGCAGGCACTGGCGGACAGGTCACAATGCAGAACGATAGTCTTAAGAAAACCACTTACCAAGTAACGGTTACGAATAACAGTGATACCTCTAAAACGCTCACCATCACAGGCCGGACGTTTTCTCCGGCTACCGCTACTAATGCTACTGCAACAGTAACACTAAATGTTGATTTAGAGGCAGTTACATCTGGCGGTACTGGACCATCCTCAGTTGTCAGTGGCGTAGGAGGGCTTATATTAAGCAACAACGCAAAAATATCCGGCGGCGATGTTGTAGTCAACGGTACAATTTCTATGAGTAACAATTCGCAAATCGGACTTACTACTAATTCTGTAAATGTCCAGGTAGCCGATCAAGCATGTCCTCAGCCCGCAGATAGTACCTACCCTCAAATTTGCTCAGGGGGTGCCCAGCCAATCACTCTTGGAACAAATGGTAAAATCTACGGCAATGTTAAAGCCAACAACCAGACTAATGGTACTAATATGTTTAACCCTGGTTTAACTGCCGGCTCTGGTGTTACACCTTTGACGTTACCTGTTTATGACCGCTCGTCATTTACTGTTGGCTCAACCCACAATTCAAGCGATAGTGGCATTGCCTGTCGTAATAATGGAAACGTTACCTGGCCAGCTAATGTCAAAATTACCGGCAATATTACCTTTGGTAATAATTGTACTGTCACTCTTAGCGGCAATGTCTGGATAACCGGCAATCTAAATACCGGAAATAGCGGTAAGCTTGTAGTGGCGAACTCGCTGGGGTCAACAAGACCGGTAATTATGATTGACGGTTCTGGCGGTTTTACTTTTGGAAACAATGGCAAGATAGTAGCAAATAGCAGTGGTACTGGAGTTGAGATGAGGACTTTCTGGAGCCAAGGTAGCTGTTCGCCTAACTGCACCAGCTTAACCGGAACAGACTTAGCTAATAGCCAAAATGTTACCACTATCAATCTGAGCAATAATGGCATTGCTAATAATAGTGTTTTCATTGCTCAGTGGTCGAGAGTCGCGGTATCGAACAATGGAGGTTTAGGGGCCGTAAGTGGTCAATCGGTTTCGCTTGGGAGCAATGCTGTTATTAACTTTACGAGTAGTGTCCCTGGTAGCGACAATCGAGTAACTACTTGGGTTAAGCGCGGCTACATGAGGATTTATTAGATATCTTTATTCTTGATATACTTCTTGGTAAGGATAAGCAATAAATAGAACAAAAAAAACGGATGGGCCTGTTTAACTTAAGTCTTAGTCATCATGAGCCATTATTTGGTCTTGATATTGGTCGCTCCAGTATGAAGATAATGCAGCTGCATATAGGCTCAGGCAAAAATAAACGTCCGAGAGTTGTTGGCTACGGGAACTCCCAGCATTACGACGTAAACTCAATTGCCAATGGTGTAATTGTCAACCAAAAAGCTTTAAGTGAGGCAATGCACGACCTCTTTGATAAAAGGTTGGCCGGGGCAATATCAACGAGAAAGGTAGCTTGTACAATTCCATTGTCGCAATGTTTCAGTCGGCCCATTCGCCTGCCTCTTATGACCGAACAGGAATTAGACCAGGCTGTCCAGCTGGAGGCTGAGCAATATATACCCGTCTCATCTGAAAACCTGTACCTAGATTATGATATTGTCCGCAAAGACAGTAAAAATATAGAGATTCTATTGGTAGCTACGCCGCGCAACATTGTAGAAAGTTATATGCAGTTTCTGCAATCAATGGGCTTAGAACCAGTTACGCTAGAACCAACTATGAACGCCACGGCCAGGATATTCGGTCTTGCCGACCGAGCTCATGATGCACCGACGATATTGATTGATTTTGGCGCTACAACCATAGATATCGGAGCCTTTGATAAAACTTTATTCGTTAACAACACCATGCAGGGTGGTAGTGACACTATGATTGACCTAATAGCCAAAAAGCTAGGTATAAGTCATGAGGAAGCGTACATTATCAAAAACAAGGATGGAATAAAATTTGGCGAACACCTGCGTGACATCAGTACGGCGATTCAGCCCATTCTGGATAGTCTGGTACGTGAGGTTCAGAAAATCATTAGGTACTACAATGACCGAATGGCCTCAATTGGTCTTGAGATGTCGCAGGCAATCACTACTGGTGGTGGAGCTAATATGCCTGGCTTAAATGAATTTTTATCAAAACAACTCGAGATGCCAGTGCGCCCACTGGATCCGTGGTCTAAAATTGATTTTGGATCTTTACCCTTACCCAATGAGTTAGAGCGATCAATGTTTATCACCGTAGCGGGTGAAGCAATTCTAGATTTTTCGGAGATCTATAGTGATTAACCTGTTGCCAAATGAAGACCGCCTTCACTTGCGTTATGGTCATGTAAACTCACGCCTAAGGCGCTGGATCGAGATAGGCATCTTGCTAATTGCAATTTTGCTAGTGGTATTAGGCAGTGGTTGGGTTTATATAAACAAACAAGTTAGTACTTTAAACAAGTCCATAGCAATTACACAAAAACAACTCCAGGACCAACATCTTGAACAGGTTCAAAAACAGGCAGACCAAATTAGTGAAAATATTCGTATTATTAATCAGGTTTTAGCGCGTGAGATTCTTTTCTCTGATCTAATTCAGGAAATTGGCAAAGTCATGCCTCCAGGCGCAGTGCTTGGAACACTTAATCTAACAAAGGTCAATGGCGCGCTCGATTTATCTGCCAAGACTAAAGACTATGCTGCCGCGGCCCAAATAGCCGTTAATCTTAGTGATCCGGCCAATAACATTTTTGAGAAGGTAGATATTGTAAATGTTAATTGTCAAACTACAGGCATCACATATCCTTGTACCGCAAATTTTAAGGCCTTATTCGGTAAAAAAACCCCGGCGCGTTTCTTGAACACTGATAGCGGGAGCAAACAATGACGCCCAACAAAGAAACGAGTGGTTCTCCTCCGCTGACAGCCAAGCAAGTTCCAAAACAGCAGGCAAAGAAGACAGCACTTACTCCTAAAAAAATAAGGTTCTTGCTTCTTGGCATCCTTGGTTTAATCGCTATCTTATTCCTAGCTACCGCTGTTATGGGACTTAATAAACTTACATTGAGAAGCCAGAGTTTAGTAGATACAAAATTGAAGAATAAAACGGTCGAAGCTCAGCTTACCAGTCTAGAAGGAGCTAAAAAGCAAATAGACAAATACGCGTTCTTTAATGATATAGCCAAAACGGTTATACCCGATGACAAAGATCAGGCGCAAGCTGTACTAGACATTTTTCAGCAGGCCAACCGCGTAGGTATTAACATAGAAAGCATAACCTTCCCTGCTAGCACGTTAGGAGTATCCAGTAGTTTAGCGACGGATTCCAGTTCCGCTAAAGCTGCAATTAGCCAAGCTAAACCAGTCCAAGGGATCAGTGGCCTATATAGTCTGGAGCTTACCGTAACCCCCGAGACTGGTAAAACCGTTCCGCCAGATAAACTTGTTACGTATGCTAAGTTCATAGATTTTTTGAGTGGAATTGAACATGACCGCAGAACAGCGCAGATCACTAAAATTACTGCCGACCCAGAAGGTGCAGCCGATAAGTCTTTTACATTTACCTTGGTTATCAATATATTTATTAGGCCAGACAAATGAGTAAAAACATAAATTTAGACCTAAAATCTCTCTTACCAAAGATTAAGAAATTCGAATTAAAGGCGTCTAAACACATACCCTTTGTTGCTATTGTAGCGGCACTTTTGGTTTATATATTTGTCGTCTGGCAAATAAGAGGATTGGTTAATGCCGAGCCCACCCAAGATGCTGAAGATCAGGCACTAACATCAACCAAGATTCCAAAGATTGACCAAAAAGCAATTGAGCAAATTCAATCATTGGAAAACAATAGCCCAGAAATACACAGCCTCTTTAACAGTGCCCGAAATAATCCCTTCAACGAATAGTTTTCTATTCCTATCGTCTTAGCGATGCCATCATTTCTTCTTGCAGACTTTCAGCATATCGCTGTCTAGCTTCTATGATTACATCAGCGTAATAATTAGGTTTTGGTGTGTATTTAAAATTAAAATTCTCCATTTCGCCGGCTGTTTCAATATTGAGAGTCCCGTAATTTAGAATGGTAGCTAAAATACCTCTCTGGTCGGCATTTACATCTTCAACATTTGAAAAACTGAGCCTTGAGACTTTACGGGAAAATAACCCTCTTTGAACTATCTGTACTAAACTTCTATCCGTTATAAGTAAGCGGCTTTCTTGATAAATGAATGTCGCAATAAATAAGAAAAAAACTAAGATGGCCAAGCCAAACACTACAAGGCCAAGAAGCGCCCGGTTGGATTCTTTATCGAGGTTATCGAAGATATCAGGAGTTACCAATGCAAAAAAAACAATAACAATAAGTATGCCGATCAAACTTTCTAAGTAGATAAATATTAAACCTATGGGATGGCGATGCACAATCGCCAACTGGTGCTCACCTTTTTCGAAGAGATCTGTCTGTCCTGCTATATCGTCTTCAGAAACGGGTGGTTTTTCCTCTGGTAAGTTAGGGTTCTCCGATGGAGGCATAGGCCAATTCTAGCAAATATGTCAACTGTTAACCATTCGCTGGCTAGAGAAGTGATGCCTGTGGCTCTTTCTTGGGCTTTAGTTTCAAGTGCTTCCATGCACGAGGTGTAACCTTGCGGCCGCGAGGTGTACGCTCCAATAAGCCCACCTGCATTAGGTATGGCTCGTAAAAATCTTCTATTGTAGAGCGGTCTTCAGCAATTAAAGCGGATAATGTCTCGACACCTACAGGACCTCCATTGTGATTGTTGATTATTATTTCCAAAAGTCGCCTGTCCGCAGGATCTAGGCCAAGTTCGTCAATTTCTAACAGCTCTAAAGCTTTTACAGCTAATGTGCTATCTATTATTCCATCGCTATTTATGTCTGCGTAGTCACGTACTCTCTTTAGTAGACGATTAGCGATACGAGGAGTAAGTCTGGAACGTTCGGCTAATAATTTGGAAGCTTTATCATCAATAGATACTTTAAGAATATTAGCTGAGCGTTTAATAATGCGGCTAATTTCCTCTGGGTTATAAAATTCAAGTTGATGAATCATGCCAAAACGGTCGCGTAAAGGAGCTGCTAAAGTTCCAGTTCGGGTCGTTGCCCCGATTATAGTAAACTTGGGAAGATCTAACCGCAAAGACCGAGCACTGGGACCTTT
>DASRGY010000017.1:0-16618 GCA_035650795.1 Saccharimonadales bacterium (SeqCode) | reverse complement strand
ATCCCTGCCTTATTGTCCCTGGTAAATTGACCGGTAAGGACTGCTAAGTCAATTTTTCCGGTGGAGCGGACAGCCTTAGCCAATGGGTGTTCAGGAGCCACATCAGCAGTATTTTTAGTTGTGGCTTTTGCTTTAAGAGTTTCTTTCGAGCTGCTTGGAGCTACGCTACCTCCAAAAATAGAAGCTAGTGGCGCATAAAATTCATAGTCTTGATTAACTTCGTAGTATAAACGGTTATTATTGGCGTCTGATTTAATAATGCCTACGCTGAGTAAATTTGAAAGCTCGCGTCTTACAGAATTTATTTGCTCATCGATCTTGCGGGTAATTTCGCGCACATAAAATGATCGATTTGGGTTGGCGTAAAATAACTGCAAAAGCTTTACCCTCGTCTTGGATCCAAATAACTGTTCAATCACTCTCTACCTCTGTATTTATTGTAACAGAAGCCGGTTAAAGCTCATAACTCAATTGTTCAGAACATCACTGATATAGCTATACGCATCATCAACTGAACTAAACCATTGTATGTACGGATTACGCTTGAACCAAGCTTTTTGACGCCGTGCGTATTGCCAATGCAAGGTTCTTAAATTAGCCTTAGCTTCATCCAAAGTTAAGCTGCCCTGCAGATAATCTATAACTGGGCCATAGGCCACAGCCGCCTTTGCTTTTAAGCTTCGACGGCCGTAGATTTTTATGAGCCGCTTGGTTTCTCCCACCAATCCGTTTTTAAACATCTCTTCTACTCTTTGCTGGATTCTTATCTTATGGTCATCCGATGTGGGCATAAGGCCTACGAAAATAATCCCCTCAGGTGGTTTTTTATTCCGTGTGCCTATTTGCCCTTGGCGCTCAATCAGGCCTATTAAATGTCGCTTGTTGTTTTTATTAAAAGGCATTTTATAGCCTTTTTTCTGGATTATCTGCTGTAGTTCTTCAACGCTAAGAACCTCCAGCTTTTTTCTGAGTTTAGGATCCGCCCTTCCTAGAAAACTAAAATCAAAAACCAGACTATCAATGTAAAGACCTGTGCCTCCAACTACAATAGGTAAATGCCCCCTAGACTGAATTTGCTCAATTTTATCCTTGGCGTATTTTTGAAACTGAGCAACTGTAAAACGACGTTTTGGACCGATGATATCTATAGCCCAATGCTTAGTCTTCTTTTGTTCCGCTTTAGTAGGCTTAGCCGTACCAATATCCATATTTTTGTGGATTGTCAGAGAATCAGCCGAGATTATCTCGCCATCGAACTCTTTAGCTATCTTTAATGCCACGCTCGATTTACCACTGGCTGTCGGCCCCAAAACAACCAAAACTTTTTTATTCATGAGCTACAGGCTGTAACTGTTCAATAAGATCATCTACTACAAAGTTCAGGCATCGTGTCGCACCATGACCTGCATCAGTTACAGTAACATTTACAGTCCCATCATCTATCCGTGCAAACTGGTCAAATATGACTCTATATTTTTCACGCCACCCATCGATTACTGCCTCGGTGCAAGGTGTAATCAGACGGGCACCCTCGGGCAGCATTTTTTGCAGCTTTGATGCTGCTAGTGCCCGGTTAATAAACTCAATAGACTGTGCTGTCGTTCTTCCTGTCTCAAGCTTTCTATCAATAGGTAGAGTTTCTATCATTGTTGTTCTATGTAAATATGTTTTAACATAAATTTAGTCGTTTGGCGACCAAATTAAAGAGTCAATGTCTACTTTGTAAGTATTACTAACAGGTACACCCTCGGCCTTCAAAGCTTCAGCGTGGCCAGCAGTGCCACCCGGAAAACCCGTGGCTAAAGAGCCGTCTTTCATCACTACTCTTTGCCAAGGCAGGTCCGGGTTGCCCCAATGAGCAATGCCGCCAACAATGCGTGCCGCGTATGGGCTTCCGCAGAGCGCTGCAATCTGTCCATACGTCATCACCCTGCCCTTTGGTATCTGGGAAACAATTTGGCAAACACGGTTTTTAAACCCTTTATCTGCTAGTTTCATGCTCAAAAAACTCTTGTACTTCCTCCCAGTTATTCACCTTGCTCACCATAGGATGGAGCTTCTCGCTTCTATTCCAACCATAATCACCAAAAAGTAGGCCCTTAACTCCTTCTTCAGCGGCAAGATTGCAGTGCTCTGCATTATCATCGATCAGATAGCCTGCATTAACTTTTTTACAGATATTCGCCTTTGACTCTCTCCTGCCATCTTCCCAGACCTTAGCAAAGTGTACGCCTCTGAAAGTTGCTGGAAAATGTTTATCAAGCCACCTGTGGGTATCATCAATATAGTCATCTTGCCGAGAAGTAATTACCACTAGATCGAACTTCTTCTTGAGCTTATTAATTGCTTTAATAGCGCCCTTTACTGGCTTTTGTATAAGCAAGCCACCGCTATCAATATAGTGTTTTACCCGTTGTCTTTCTTCCTCTTTAGATATACCCCATACATGCGCCCAGTAGTCCCAGTACTCTGCTTCAAAATTTATAAATTCTTCATAAGTATGCTTATGGCCATAATGCTTGTTGGCGAATTGTCTTATTTGATCATTCTGAGCACTAATCACATCATCTATATCTACAGCGATGATAGGTTTAGTTTTAGACACCAAAGTACTCCAAAACTGCAGGCCAGTTGCTAACTCTTGTAACGCCATCTGCTAAGTCACCAGCTCTGTTCCAGGGGTAATTTCCAAAAAGCAAACTCTCAATTCCGGCTTCTGCGGCTATATTGCAATGGTCTAGCCTGTCGTCAACTAAGTATGATGCCTTCAATGCTTGGCAGATAATGGCCTTTGTCACAGATGGATGATTTGACCAAAGTGCTTTAAACTCTATCTCCTTGAATACATTCGGGATGTGTCTTTTCAGCCATTCATGGGTTAAATCAACGGTATAATCTTCTCTTGATGTTACAATCACCAAATCAAAATGTTCATTAAGAACAGCTAGCCCCTCGGCGGCACCAGGTATTGGCAGGTGTCTTTGTTTGATCGCAAGGTTAACAGATGGTTGATAGAAAGCTATTGCTTGTTCCTCAGTTAAACCGGCAGCTAAAAACCAGTTTTGTCCATATGGTGCCTCTATCTCGTATTCTTTAGAGTCTACTGGTAATCCAAATTGCTCAAAAATATGCTGTCGTACTGCTGCATCTTCATCTGATATGACATTGTCAACGTCAAGCGCTATAGTCTCCCTGGCCATAGTTAAATTTTATACTATCAGGTGTTACTTACGAGTTTTTGCCTGGTCTGAAAGCTGTCTCAGAAATTCGTCAACTGTAGATTCCGGAATTTCTGGCAAATCTGCTCTATGCCTTGGACTTAGGCGGCCGGACTCTACTTCTTTTGGGCCGATAACCAGCGCGTAAGGCACTTTCATCTTCTCAGCATTTAGAATTTTTTTAGAAAGAGTCTCATTTGAGTCATCAAGCTCAACTCGCACCCCGAGCTCTTTAGCTTTTTTAACAACATTATTAGCCATTTCTAAGATGTTAGCATCATCGTTCAGGGTCGCAACTCTCACCTGCTCGGGTGATAGCCATAGAGGCAATCTGCCTTCTGTTTGCTCCAAAAGGAAGGCCATAAAGCGTTCAAAAGCACCCATTATTGACTTATGGATTACCAACGGAATTTGATCTTTACCTTCAGAATCAACGTATTTCAAGCCCATTCTTTCTGGTACTACAATGTCTAGCTGAACTGTAGCAATTGAATCTTCTTTACCGTTTACATTCTTAATCTGCACATCAAGTTTAGGGCCATAAAAGGCTGCCTCATCTGGTTCTTCGACAAACTTAGAATTAGTGGCCTCTAAGGCCTTTCTGATTACTCCCGCTGCCCATTCCCATTTAGCCTTATCTCCCGCGTATTTATGCTTACTAAAATCAGGTAAAGATAGCCTAAACCAGTAGTCTTTAACCCCGGTTTCCTTATAAACTTCGTGAAATAGGTTAAGAACCTCTATAAATTCTTCTTCTACCTGCCCCTCTGTCACATAAGCGTGTGAGTCATTTTGGGTAATTGGTCCTCTCATCCGGATTAAACCGGTCAGAACTCCCGAAAGTTCATATCTGTATAGTCCGGCGTGCTCAGATAGCTTAAGCGGTAAATCTCTATAACTTTCAACCAATCTCTCAAAAATCATGTGATGATGGGGACAGTTCATTGGTTTAATATAAAATACATTGCCATCCTCATCTGGCTGAGTGGCGTACATATTTTCTAAGTAATAATCTGCATGGCCTGAGCGCTTATAAAGCTCTTCCTGGGCTAAAACAGGTGTGGCGACATATTTATAATTCAGCGCCTCTTCTTTCTCGCGCATATACTTCATGAGTTCATACTTGATAATCTCACCCCTAGGCATAAGAAGAGGCAAACCAGAACCAACATCTGAGGAAATAAAGAATAGTTTAAGCTCTTGCCCTATCCTACGATGGTCGTTTTCATCTAGCTTTTGAGATTCATCCATAACTCTTATTCACCATGATAACAGTTTAATCTGCTGCCTAAAAGCATTGCTAATCACCTGCCATTGCTATCTCAAGTTTAAGCTCATGCACAACAGCTCCGATAGCCTGCCTTTCTGCATAAAGTGCTTCTAACCTAGAATAGTCCGTATCGTTACCGAGCGAAAGCACCTCACAGGCTATCACCCGCGCGTTAGCTTCTTTCCAAACCTCATCTTGTGCGTCCAAAGCATCATACAGTTGCAATAGGTTGGGACGCAGGTGTCCTGGAGGAAAAACCAATCTAACCTCGCCGTCACTAAAATCCCTATTAATCCAGTAGCCTGTGGTGCCTACACCAACCCACTCTAAGCCGATGTTTATCTCATCGGACAAAGGAGCTTCTGGGGTAGGCTGTCCAACTCTTTCGAGTAATTCGGTCATTTTTATCCTTTCTAAAATTAAAAAGCCTCCCTTGTGGGAGGCTTCCATTTGCTTTGATTAATTTATCTAGTGCGAAACATTGGGCATAGCAAAACCTCCCGTGATATGGGTCATCTTCTTTGTGGTCTTGCTCGTGCCTATATGGTTCACAATACGGAGATTTTACATATAAGTAAGTAGTATGTCAAATTTTAAATAAATTGTGCGACAGCCTAGAAAAGTATTACATTTACAGACTTGGATGTAGCGCAAGGAAGTAGCGAGGAGTGAGTGAGACGTACTTATGCTACGGAGAACGAGCGACGGAGCGTTACTGACGTAGCGATACGCCAAGAATAACAGCGGTACAATCAGTGATATCTGATTGGCAGGCTGCTATGCTCTGTAGGTGTAATTAAAATCGAGCGTGCTCGCAATCACGCTCGATTCTGGGAAACTTTTGGATGTTTAACACATCGCAAAACTCAACCTACAAAGGAGTATATATAAGCTAGCCTTATTTGGCTAGTACTTTTTTGTTACTTTATTAACAACATTGATTAGGTTGAATTTATATCAAATATGGTTGTTTACTCTGCTCTGCTAAAATGCCTTATCTCAAATATGATAATTTACTAAGTACGATATAATTTAGCTTGTCCTGGTTTTCTACATCTTTGCAATTTCGTGCTTTAGCAGAATATTGCGAAGTTGATAAGGAGCAACCTAGCGCTAGGCCGAAGCTTTTGGCTTACTAGACAAAACGAGGTTGGTGCGTAGGTTGCGACGCGGGTACATAGCTCAGTTGGCTAGAGCGCTTCATTGACGTTGAAGAGGTCGGGGGTTCAAGTCCCTCTGTACCCACCAACTTTGATAATTCTATAGGAGATTAACTTTGAATAAACCAAATCCAGTTTTAGGGGTGGAAGTCACTGGTGTAGGGATCGGCCTACCGCTTGATTCAGTAACTAATGAAGAGTACCTAGAGAGATACGGCCCTATTATCAAAGACGGCAAACCTGTCACGATGGACAATGTTGATAAAATGGCCGGTGTTGATCGAAGAGGTATTTGTCGAGAGGATGAAACCTTAGCAGATCTTATGACTAGTGCCTGTCTTGAGGCGATTAACGAAGCCGGGTTACCAGTTGGGACTGAAATCGACAAAATACTAGTTGGTACTGCTTCATCTTATAAGTACCGCTGGAACCCCGGCGTGCACTTAAGCGTACTCCAAAGGGTTACGGAAGCCGGATGGCCAAGCTTAAATAGCAGCCAGCTGGACGCTATGTGTGCGAGTTTCGGCTACCAGTGGAACGATGCTTACCGTCATTTTGCTACAGGTGAAGTTGACCGGGTCTTGGTAGTTGGCGGAGACACGGTGTCTAGGGTAGTTGATAGGGCCAACCCCGACACTCTCATGATGGGCGACGGTGCAGGAGCTATACTTATGGAGCGGAAGGATGGCGATGCTGGAGCCATCACTTATTGGGAAGATACCGACCCAGAACACGAGAACCAAATGGTAACCGAAGTAGAAGGCACTTTAGATATGAGAGATGGCCCAGGATTAGCAGAAGGATCTATCGGTGCTATAGGAGAAGGCTACAGCATGGTTCTAAAATGGGCTGGAGTTCAAATTGAACAAGTAAAACTAGTTGTCCCTCATCAAGCCAGTGCCAGAATAGTTAAAATGGCTAGGAGACGACTAGATGGAATTCAACCGGAACAGATAGTATTAACGGCTGATAAATACGGAAATACTTCTTCTGGATCGGTCCCAATGGCTCTCCATCATGCATGGCGAGATGGATTGATTGGAAACGGCGACCTAATACTAGCGGCTTCGGTTGGTGCTGGTTTAAGCAAAACGGCTGTGTTAGCAAGATTAAAGCCTACCCTACCCGAGAACTAATCAGATTAAGAGATTTGCAAAGCTGTAATCTGATGCTATAGTTTGTCTTAATATTGTGAGTGAGATTATTCGCCCCCGATTTTATGTTGCCGGTTACGGAGCAGCTCTCCCCTCTACGGAGGTGACAAACCAGCAAGTATCAGATGAGCTCTTTGAGCAGAGTGGAGTGAAAAAAAACCCGCGAAGGTGGGAGGATACAGGAATACTTTCAAGACGTCGCGCAAATCCTCAGCGGGGTGAGACTTTAGCAAACTTATGCGCCGAATCGGCAGATATGGCACTGGAACAAGCTAGCATCAGTCCTGAAAAGATAGGGCTGGTTGTAGTAGCCACTTTTACAAGAGATGAGCCAGCGCCAACCACTGCCGCAAAAGTTAAAGAACAGCTTGGACTTGTAAATGCTTACATAGAAAACGTAGATGGGCTGTGTGCAGGTTTTTTGGATGGGCTAATAGCAGTTGAAGCAGCAATAGCTTTTGAAGGTATAAAAGACGCACTACTGATAGGCGGCGATCTTGTTGGTGATGTAACAAATCGAGGTGATAAAACAACCTGCGGTATATACGGCGATGGAACAGGAGCATGGGTCATTAGAGCAGCTAATGCTAATGACGGTAGAGGCATTCTAGGCTCGACAAAAATAGCTAGAATGGGACAACAAATCGGTTCCACGGAGGAAGGCTATCTTAGAATCGAAGATGCAAGAGGATCCTACGAGCTAACCAAAGACATCATGCTAGAAAGCGGCCGGGCAGTATTAGCTATGGCAAGACTTGCTGGCCCAGATCTAGACAGAGCGATTTTGCATCAAGTTAATGGAAAGATACTCGGTGAAGTTGCCGATGAATTAGCAATTCCAAGAGCAATCATGCCGATTACTAATGGCCATACAGCTAATTGCGGTGCCGGGTCTATTCCCTACACTTCTTATGTTGCGAATTCAGATAGGCCGCTAACAGGTCCCGTTTTGTATATTGCAGGTGGTGGTGATAGTAAAGGTAGAGCAGTTTTACTGCAGCAATAAATTTAAACGTAGATAAGGAGTAAAAATGTCAGAAAGAGCCGATTCACAAAGACTTTTCGTAACAGGGATAGACACTGTTAATCCTCTTGCACATGATATTAATACCACAGTTAAGCGCTTAGCTCGCAGGCACGTAGCAATAAGAAGCGCTAATGGTCCAGGAGATGTTCTGGAAGATTATGCCGATTTGGGCTATCCGAGCGTAATAGCTGATGTCAGAGACTTTGATATCGGTACTCATCTTAGAAAATTAAGATTCGGTGAAGACGAGATCATAAAGGTAACGGGAACAACTAAAAGACCTAATGGAGCAGACCACCTTAGTGCTCAGTTATTTGTGGCAGCCAGTGCCGGCGCCTTGAGGATGGCAAAAGTTCTAACCGGTAAATCATTAAGGGTTAGCGAAGACCAAGAGGCTAGCTTCGGAGTAATCTCAGCCACAGGAACTGGTGGAATTTTAGAGGTTGAGAATGGAGTTAAAAGTAAGCTAGGTAGAATCCCTCCAATTGATTTGGATCAATTTGGTCAAAAGCTAAGAGAAGCAAACCCTGATCTAGGGGACAGATTAATCGATGGCATCTTAGGACGAGCCGAAGGCGACCAAAAGGAGGCCCTGGCTGAAGCTCTTAAGAAAGTTCCGGATCTAGGTGAAGTTATTTACGATCTTATCACTAAAAATGCACCTGAAGTAGAGGCCGAAGTCCGCGAGCACTTGGGATTACCACAGAAGGATAAACGATCCCAAGATGGTATTTACCTCCTTTTACCCGGCCGAGTTGATGAAGTTGCAGATATCTTGTTCGGTGGACGAGCTATTAATGATACACAAGCTACAGAGTGTGCGGCGGGGCTATCAGCGATATTTATAGCCAGTTTACTAATGCGCGATGGATATGCAGGGATGATGCTGGCCGGTGGCACTGAATCAGCTACGGACAAAATCACGGCCGACTACTTTAGGGGTATTAAAGCTGTCACGCGCACCAAAGACCCAAGAGTGGCCGGCATTCCTTTCGGTCACTATGATCCTATCGAAAAAGAAGTAGGCTTTGTATTGGGCGAAGGTGCAGCCGCTCTGAACATCGAAACAAAAGAACACCTTGAAGAACGAGTCCGCAAGGGTGCTAGACCTGTAGTTTTGGCTGAACTTCTTGGTTTTGGAGCTTCTGCTGATGCCTTCCACGTATCCTTCCCAAGCCGATATGGCCAAAGGGATGCTATCTTAAGCGCCTTGGCTCACGCTGGTCTCGATCCTGAAGCAATGCAAAATATAGTCATTGGCGGTCATGCCACTGCCACAGGTCCGGCTGATGCTCATGAAGTTAGAAGTGTTTCTGACGTATTTCGCCCGGATCAGATCTTGGCAATGAATTCTATCAAAGGCTTTATCGGCCATCTGTTGGGTGCTGCTGGAGCTGCAACTGCAGCTACAAACTTGTGGGCGGCAAGAAAAAATCTGCTTCTACCTAACAGGCCTAACTTACGTCTTACTAAAGGTGGCAACTTAGTAGAAGCGCAAATGATGCCGGACAGGATGATATCCGATCTGCTGTCAATACCGGGTGTGGGTACTGACTTCCCTGATCCAGAACTTTGGCGACCAAAATTAATTACCCGGGCCCAAACTGTAGAAAATATCGGCCACGTAATCCTAATGGGCTTCGGCTTCGGCGGTAAAAACAGGGTCGTTATTGCTGATACTAATATGGATGAAATAAATAGCTACCTCGAAGATTTAGCATTAGCGGCATAGGTTTAATTTAGTCTATACTCTTCGCTGAGACGAGTGACATAACGGAGGTTATGTATTGAGGCTAGGCTTCCGGCTAGCGGATCAGCCACTTTAAACAAATGGCGCAAAAACGCCCTACTATAGCCTGTCTTACAGCTACGACAATCGCACTTTGGATCTATTGGCTTAGGGTCTTTAGCAAAGGACAAGCTGTTAAGATTTAACTTCTTATCGCCGCTGATCCAGACTGTCCCGTGTCGGGCGTTACGGGTAGGCATTACGCAGTCAAACATATCGATGCCATGTTCTATAGAAAACCGCATATCAGTAGGCTCGCCTACCCCCATTAGATAACGCACTCGCTTTGGATCATAGATTGGGGCTAGAAACTCCAGCATTTGATACATTTCTTTGCGGCTCTCGCCGACAGATAGTCCGCCAATCGCCACACCGTCGACCGGTTGGGATTGAACAAATTCCAGACTTTTTCGCCGCAGATTTTTATTCAGTCCCCCCTGTTGAATACCAAAAAGCAGTGGTCTTTGCGATTCTTCAAGGCCTTTAGTGAGGCGCTGAAACTCCTTAACGCAGCGCTCAAGCCAGCGATGCGTCCGCTCAACTGCTTCTTTAGTTCGCTGACGGTCTTGTAAAGATAGGCCCACTACATCGTCAAAGGCCATGATAATGTCTGAACCCAGATCAAATTGGATCTGCATTGACTTTTCCGGGGAGACTAAAACTTCTTTACCGCTGGTCAAGTTCTTAAAGTAAACACCTTCCTCTGTTATTTTGCGGATTTTGGCTAACGAAAATACCTGGAAACCACCTGAATCAGTTAGGATTGGTCCTTCCCAGCCACTGAATTTATGCAAGCCACCTAGTTGTTTAATAATATTCTCGCCCGGCTGAGTATGGAGGTGGTAGGTGTTACATAGGAGTATTTGAGCACCAGTGCCAGCAACCTGGTCTGGCTGCAGCCCCTTTACTGCGCCCCTTGTGCCAACCGGCATAATAAAAGGTGTTTTGACTTGACCACGTCTAGTGTTGAGAAAAAAACGCCGGGCATATTTTTTGGCCATATGGCCCATTTTATCAGATAGCCATTCTGTCTAAAGCTTAAGCTTAACAGGGGTAGATAGGGTTGACATGATTACGCTTAAGTATTAGAATATGCTTCGTTAATTGTGAGGTTTATGTGAGTGCCAAGTTTGGTACCCCAGCGCTTGAGAATTTCAAGCTGTTCTACGAAGAAATAATCAATATCAAAAGACCAAAAAACCGGATTCGCCGGAAGAGCCAACCAAGCTCAGCGAACGCAAATTAACAGATTAAATTTCGGTATCAAAAATCCGGCTAAAATAAGCCGGGTTTTTTAATTCCACAGTTATTTGGGTATTATCCACTAGCTTTTTCTCCACCGTCATGTCAATATGCTGACATGGTTTGTATATACTGCGGTTCTAAAACAAGTGTCAATAACAGCCGTTTGCAAAAACGCAGTAACCAGGTTTGGCGCAGACGCCAGTGTAAGGCGTGCAGAGCCGTTTTTACCACACACGAAGGTATTGAACTGCCAAGCGCCCTTTTAGTGGTCTATAGGGGCTCTACAGAGCCATTCCTGCCGGATAAGCTCTATACAGAAGTTCTACTAGCCCTACAGGACCGTAAAGACCCGTATATCGCTGCTCGTGAAGTTACCGACACAGTGATTAACTCACTCCTTAAACTTCCAGAGAAGCCCGCCTATAAAACCCACAAGATTAGTAAAGAAACAGCTAAGGTCTTGAAGCGCTTCGACCACCGCGCCTGGTTAAGATACGTCGCAGAACACTCTTCTTTACAGGCTTAAGGCCGTCCTTACGTACTGCTTTTTCGGTAATTATCCACCCCAAATACCAGCCAAACATTAGGCGTGTTTGTGAATAAATGGCAGCAAAAGCGCCATAAACAATGCTCGTAACGGGTAGATAGATCCACTGCACCACCATCCAAACAGAGCGATGGCGCTTGTACCGTTCCGGTTTAGGCGGTAGCGAACGAAAACTAATATAAAGAGTTACAAGGATTCCAACCGTAGCAATACGTTGAAGTTGACTAGCGTACTGTGGCAATTCTTGGCCAAGAATTGCATCAGGTTTTAAAAAGAAAGGAATAAGGCCGGCTAAGATAATTATCAGTGGTGCCGTTGACCAGCCAATATGCCCCTCCACAAGCCTAGCAAAGCGAGCGATCATTAAATGCTTAGGAATATTATTCTTCTTTAAAAAACCGTAGTAAAAGACATAGGGTATATCCGAGCACCCCCAGGCCCAACGACGTATCTGTATAAATTGCATTTTAAGGGTACGCTTGTAGCTTTCAGTAAAAACGGCATCCTGATATATTGGCACAAAGATTGGATATACGTAATGATTACCGTCGTAGCGGAAGAAAGTCCGCCAGTATTGGTGACCATCCTCTACAATTGTTCTCACAGACCAAAAGTCAGTATCTATTAACGCGTTCATGGGTTGGGAATGAGCAGAAAAATTGCGCAACATGTGTGGGCGTAAACTCAGCACGATATTCCAGAAGGAGTTACCGGTGGCGATAACCCGCATTGGCGCCGGCGCATCCCAAATGTTATTAGTGTACATAGTTATCGGCTGATAAGAAGAGTTTTTTGGCTCTTCTGTCGAGCAGAAAGTGTAGGTTAATGCAGCAAAGTATTTTTTATGTGGACGGTTGTCTGCATCTAGTGTCGTTACAACTACATGGGCCGGATCCATTTTTTGCTCTTCTAAATAGTTTTTAAGACGCCTTCCGGCAAAAGTCGCATTACCACCCTTACCTACAACCTCACCAACCATTGGCCAAGGGTGCATTACTGATTCGGCGTGATAAAAATTATGCCCAAACTCTTTAATTAAACTTTTGGCTAACTTTTCAATTTCTGGACCGCCACGTTGTTCATAGGCCAGAAATAAGATCATTTTTTTATTATCATACTCACTATTAATTACTGACTGGATAGTTGGCTCAAGGACATCCCAGGATTCGTTCCAAAAACAGATGATAACTGCATGATAAACTTCGCTAGGCCTAATCCGAACTTGCTCAGGGATGTAGTGTCTAACACGCTCCACATTGCGAGCATGCCACTTAGGAGCATTTTTACTTGTTGGTTCAAGAATTTCCAGATCATGATTAAGCTCGTTCCAGTTGGTTTTCTGGTGCTGAGACATCGTCCTCCACCCCTGTAGTGAGCGAGTATTTAACCCAACAGCGCGAACAAACCACAAAAGTAAATAGGCCATTATAAAATAGGCTGCGAGTTTTATATTTATAAGGCTCAGAATTACTGGCAGTGCCAGGATAAACCACGTCAGAAAGCCAGGAAAGATCTCTAGAGCTCGGTAACGCCAATCCCGCTCTTCTGGCTGCGGGATTTCAATATAACGCATACACCTATTGTAGTGAAATTAGGGCGTTGGCGACAATCATTGAAAGAATTAATAACAATACCGTAGATGAGAGTATAAAAACTGCTAAGAAGCGCCTTATACGGTAGGTTCGGATGCTCAAAATAAGTGCGGCAACAGATGTAAACACCATAAATATGGCCATAGAATAGATATCTATGGGCTTACCGCTCTGATATTGAGTGCCTGTAATATTTGGACGGTAGGCTGCAGTTGTAGTCGGGTTTCTGGATGGATCAAATCTTAGCATAACCAAACTGACACCAACAACCACCAAAATTGATAGCAGGGTTAGCAGCACCAATATCAATCGATCATGAAAATAGTTCTTCGGAAGATCCATTTAGATTATAGTTTACAATTTTTAATGACTAATATATAGGCTCAAGCGTGTTCGTGGTGCGGGATACGAGAATCTAACTCGTACCTCTTGCTTGGGAAGCAAGCGTACTAACACTATACTAATCCCGCAAGTCTTCTTGCGCCCATGACGATGGAGCCACCTCGGGGATTCGAACCCCGGACCCCCGCTTTACGAAAGCGATGCTCTAGCCAACTGAGCTAAGGTGGCGTTTACAAAACAGAGTATAACAGAGTAATATACTCCCCAGTGAAGTATAAGAGAGTTTTGCTCAAGCTTTCCGGTGAACAGTTGGGTGGTGCTAAAGAGTACGGTATTGACGCTGATTTTATGAAAAATTTGGCTGATGACATTAAGAGAATAATCGGCGAGACTAAAGTAGAAATGGCAATTGTACTAGGTGGCGGCAATATTGCCCGTGGTACAGAGGTCGCTGCGCGTGGGGTTGATGAGATTACCGGACACTATATGGGAATGCTTGGCGGTTTAATCAACGGCATGGCTTTTACAGAGATGTTAAGTGGTGCCGGGCAGCCATCCAGCCTAATGTCTAAGCTACAGATCGAAGGAGCCACCGGTGCTGAACCATTTAACCGTCTTGTAGCCAAGAGATACTTAGAGGAAGGCCGGGTCGTTGTACTTGGTTCGTCGGGTAAACCGTTTTTTACTCATGATAGTGCTGCTGTACTAGCCGCTCTAGAGCTTGAGTGTGAGGTAGTGTTAAAGGCAACAAAGGTTGACGGTGTCTATGACAAAGATCCCATTAAGCATGCCGGTGCAAGAAAATACGACAAGCTCTCACATGGCGAAGCTCTGCAAAACCCAAATATAAACGTGATGGATAAGACTGCCCTGTCTTTAGCCATGGAGAGAAGTTTACCGATTATCGTCTTTAAGCTATCAGCCGAAAACCTTAAAAAAGTTATTCAAGGTAAAGCCATTGGATCCCGAGTCTCGGCCTAAATTTCAATAATTCTTAGTCTGAAATTTTTAAAAGCGATCTAATAGAAATTATAAAAACCGGAAGGCTCAAGAGGCCTGTTAGATACTGAGGAAGAGTTATCGTTTCTGCAGTTTTTAGAATGTCATGAAAGAATAGAAAATCAACAAATAAAAAGCCAAGGATTAGTGATAAGTACAATATCTTTCTCATACAATAATTATACTACCCGATTACCGCCCCTGCGTCCGAGTGGTACAAAGCGTGGGGTTGGGGTTGGCTCAGCCCTTCTAAAGCGCTGTTTGTTAATTCCTTCCACCACTACGACTGGTAGATCGCCTGCAATTAGCCGGGCAGCGACAAGCTGAGGAGTTAAGTATGTCCTAGGTTCAGATTCTAGTCGTCTTGCTCCTGCAGGGTTCATTCCAGTCCAGGTTGCCTGGCCGTGATCGTGACTATTCTTCTTAAAGCCATCTAACGCCACCCAATGACGATATAAGCCAAAGACTATCGGTCTGCCCCGCCTTAGGTCGGTCGTCAATGCATCTATACGCTGTTGATCCGGGTTTATAACAGAATTAATAAAGCGGATAACGACATTCATCTCACGGCGGACAAACTCAGCTTGCGAACCTTGGGATTCACTAAAAGTCACTGCTCCATACTGATTCAACAAGCCTTCACTGCGTGCACGACCGCCTAGTGCGCGTATATCGAATACTCGACCGTGCAAAGATGTAGCAACTCCTCCCAGCGCAGCATAAAAGCAAGTTTGGCCATCTGGTTGCTGGTAGGCTACTGCTTCTGGAGCGTCCCCAGTTTTACCAATAGGTAGCCCTTCCATAAAATAATGAAGCGCATCATAAATATGCTGGCGCGCCATCTCTACTCTGGCAGCATGGAGCGGGTCATGCACACGACGACCTCCGGAAAAACGAGGCTGTTCGCCTCCTCTACTTATCATACATATCTTATATAACCTAAAGGTAAAAAACGCAATAAACTAACGCCTGCGGTGGATTTCCAAAATCTTGGCGGGGCTGACGGGATTTGAGTTATTCTGCGCCTCGCAAACGTTCGCCTATGGCGAACGCGAAGGCAGCCAAGCATGGAAAACTCAAACAGCCACCGGCTGTTTTCGCCCAAGGCTTCAAATCCCTGACCTGTCTACCAATGAAAAAGCCCCATACAAGGTGAGGCCTTTTCATTGGCGGGGCTGACGGGATTTGAACCCGCGACCTTCTCCGTGACAGGGAGACGAGCACTCCGCTGCTCCACAGCCCCATGTAACAGATGTAGTTTAACAGATAAGACTATTAAAATAAATCCATTAATTGACCCTACGGTGGTTTTATTTTATGATATAGGAATATGTCTGCCTGGCAACATGAAAGCTTCAGGGCAACTCGGGTTAACCCTGCCCCGACAGAATTAGGCTCAGAGCCACTAGCAGCTGGTATCTCACCAGCTCTAAACAAACTTTGGCTGCCAGCTGGAGTGCAAAATGATCTAAAGATTGAACACGCTCCACTGCTTGACGGCGGCTCATTAACCGGAGGCGGGTGGAAGCTGGTCTGGCATACTACAGAATCACGCTGGGATGAGATTGATAGTATGTATAGCACATTACGGGATGAAAGGTTTGCCTCCCACTTATTAATAGGTGGACGTCCGGGAATTAAGAGACCGGTAGTTATTCAGATGGTACCGTTTGATAGAGCCGCTAGAGCACTCGAACACCCTGCTGGAACACTCCAAACAAATAGAGCAGATGCTATACAGATAGAAATTTGTGGTTATGCATCAGAATCCGCTAAGTGGCCAGAATATCGCTATGAGGCACTAGCACATCTTTTAGGTCTGATTGTGACACGCCGTAATATTATTCCACGTATACCAATTGATTTTGCTCATCCGCACCGCATGTCACCGAGCCAATGGATTAAAACAGCCGGGCACGTTGGCCACTCAATGGCACCCAATCAAACACAGGGGCACACCGATCCTGGAGCACTTCGTGTTCAACATATCCTCGACCTTGTAGCTGAATCAAAAACTGCGCTCTAGAAGTAGATAAGTCATCTAAGAGCCTAGTTGTGATTTAATCGATCACAAATAAGATGCTAAATAACTTACATCTAAGTAAATCTTAAGTGAATATAATTTAGGTGCTATGTTTAGGAGAATTACTACTTTAGATGACGCACCGCTTGATATTATCGAGGCTGTCAGGCGTGCCTTTGTGCAGCGCGGCATCATTTTAATACCCCGAAGAAACCGGCGGAAAAAGCCATTGATAAAAGATGCTCAAAAAGG
>DASRGY010000016.1:0-10617 GCA_035650795.1 Saccharimonadales bacterium (SeqCode) | reverse complement strand
AACATGTACCAATAAATTATTAGTACTTAATTGTTCCAAGGCGCTAATGTAAGCCGTTTCATCCCATAAGCCGGCCAAAATAATGACCGTCCCATTAAGTCTTGCCTTACTATGTCTAGCAATTTTTCTTCTGAGTATTTGGGCTAAAGTTTTATCAGATCTCTTTACTGAATATTCTTCTTCACTTGTTCGCCTAATTATTTTCTTTTCTACAAATCTTCTGTCTGCTTCAATAAAATAATTTTTTTGAAGGTCAAAATAAAAAAACCGGGCATTGGTTTTATAGAAATAGTGTTTAATCAAATGGTACTCTACCCTCTCTATTCCAGTCAGATTCCCCTGCCAGCCGATAATATGGGAGACGTCTACCCAAACATCACTACTCATACTATGTTATTGCTCGTAGTTTTTTTATGTACTGCTTAGCGTTGCGAATCTTGCCTTGCCTTAAGTCGCTTGCAATCAAGTGGTTTGGGTTATCTTTTTGGTTCTGCGAGATAAGCCCTTTCAGAGCTAAGGCATACTGCTCGTGACCAAATTCGTTGGCAATATAGTCTCTGGCGCGCTTACTTATTTGCCGGAGTTCAGCTCGGTTATTCATTAACTCATGCAGTCTACTAAACACCTCGTCAATATTGTCGACTTTAACGACCACGTCGTCTGGCAGTTCACTGTACCAACCAATATTCCTGACAATTACAACCACACCAGCTCTCATCGCCTCAATGGTAGACTTTGAAGTTTCGCCCTGGTAGCTCATGCGGTAATTAACAAAAACGTCAAGGCTTTTTAAATTATTTTGAAATTCCAAATCAGACACACTGATTGAAACAGTTACATTTTCGTAACTATTAAGTCTATCCGTAGTCTTCTTCGAACTAAAGTTATGGCCAAAAAGCTTGATCTTACAACTGTTAAAGTCAGGACTCTCCGCTATAGCCTCTATAACTTCCGTGCCTTTTATCCCGGCGATGATACCTGCCATACCAATCGTGAAGCTACTGTCAATCTTTGCAGCAGAAAGTTTAGGGCTTGAAACTGGCAGGTTGGCCTGCACAGTTGGTATCGGCCAGGCAGTGACTTTAGCAACTAGCTCTTTAGTAAATTGTGAGTGCGTTAGAATACCTAGCTGAGCACTAGTGATGGATGATAATCCCTTGCAGCTGGGCTGGTCTACCTTTTGATCGAGCATTGTTTCTAATTCCAGTCGTTGCTTTGAGATCATTCTGGTTTCTTCCATCACCCTAAAGGCCTCACTCAAATTTGTGTCATGGATTATGACGTAACCGGGTAGATAAAGTGCGTTCTTTATAGATTCCATGTGGTAGTCACCATTACCTATGTGGTAGACCGTGGCATCATAGTTAGAAAACGCCTGGACAGAAAAAGATTCTGCCGGATAAACTTGGGTAATATATTTTAAGATGTTAGGCCTAGTGTTAGCTTTCTGTATTCCGTCTTCAAGATAATAATCGATCTCGAAGTATTCTGACATAACAGCGTGTGATTCAATAATATCTTTGCCTACCGAAGAGTAGCCGCTAGGGGTTGGCGCAAATAAAGCTATCTTGGGCTTGTCGCCTGGAGCTAAAACTGGTCTCTGGATTTCGTCGACCAGTCTTCTGGCTGTATTGGACCAGGTGTACTTACTTAAAATAGTTCTGTACTTTTTTAGGTCGGGTTTTTTTCTTAGCGAACATTCAATTGCTTCAGCGATCGAGCTCGGGCTCTCGTAATCACAATAACAAAATGCGTCTTCTGATATTTCTTTGAAGGCGCCAATAGCAGAGCACGCTACTTGCTTACCGAACTCCACGGCTTCCAAGATAGGTAAGCCTAGTCCCTCGTATTCCGGAACGAACAACACGGATTGGCAATTTGCATATAACCAATCAAGTTGTTCGTCCGGCAGATTGCCCGTAAAAACCAGATTGTTTGAAAATAATCTTAGATGTTCTTGTTCATGCTTATTGATCTTGGATGTGATTAATAATTTACAATCCTGGTCGCCACTGGTAACTACGTATTCTTCAAATCCAAGAACTGCCATTAAGTTGTTTTTTCTTGGGTCGTCGCTTGTCGGCATTAATATATACTTATCCGGAATTTTTACACGGGGTTTGTCTGGTGAACGCTTAGCTTTAATAGCCGCCCCGTCGATACAAGCCATCTTACTAAGGGGTATCCCAAGGTAGGTATGGAGGTCATCCAATACAGTCTGTGAGATCGTAAAGATCCTATCGGCCGAAAATAGATACCTGAACCTCTTTAAATAATTTTCAAAACCAGGACCCATGATTGGTTGATATCGGTCGTGGTAAAGATAGGGTATAAGATCATAAAAAATTAGCAGTTTCTTGGCGTTTTTTGGAAATACCACCGAGGCAGGTTCTTGGAAGAGGGAGGGGATAAGGTAGTCGATCTTAAAGCCCTTGGCAATTTGGGCCGATACATATTCGTTAAGCACAGCTTCGTTCTGGTCAAATGTTGATTCGATTCTAACTCCATCAACCATTTTTAGGTTTAGCCTAATTAAATTAGCACCATGAAATAAACCCTTAAGGATTTCTTTGTCTTTAGTAGACATGTAGGCGTCTTTGGTAGTAATAACTTCGACTACATCGTAGCCATGGTTTTGGTCCAGTAAAGCATCAATTAGGTATGACGAATACCGGCCCATTCCGCGATGCCGAGCTGCAGTTTGAAAAATTTGTCCATCGATTATCAATTTCTTCTTGGGCATAATTATTTCTTAGAGCCTATTAATAATTTATAGCTTTTCCTGGCTGTTTTTTTAGCTGTCTCTCTGGAGACCCGATATACCTTCCCCGCTATACGATAGTGAATTTTCATATTGGTCTTTTGTGAACGGTACCGAAAGTAACTTCTGGCGTCATAATCTCGAGCTATCCCTAAAAGCTCAAGCTTACTCAAGTTAGAGCTAATCGGTGGCATATTGACCTTGCTTATCTGTTGTTTTTTTCGGTAACCCCGAGTATTGATAGCCCCCATAATTTTATTATCAATACTCCTATATACGCCTTTTAACTGGCCTTTGAGCCCTTGCGCTCTTTCCAACTCACCATACGCATTGTTGAGTTTGGCCTGAAGCTCATAGATTTTGAGTTGTTGTCGGGCTAGTTCTTTTGCCAAGCCTTCTGGTAAATCTCTATCCTTTAAAGTATTGTCCGTTTTACTTAATTTGCTCTTGGTTTTTTCTGGCATATTAAGAGCCCTTAATTACCACGTCAATATCAAACCCCGGATCAATCCGGTAAGGTAAGTGTCTATTTTTCTTTACGGTAAAGGTGGCTGCTTCATTCCACCAGTCAGCCACCGTCAATTCATCTGCATGCAAGACCGAGGGGTCCAGAGTATAGTCCCCATCAGCTAGCAGATTAGGCATCTTCCAAATAACCGTAGCTTCTTGGCCTCTCTTAAGGTCAGGTAGTTTCTTATTCTCGATTTTAGTATTTGTGCCCATAAGATCTTTTCCGGATGCTTCACGAATCCTAAAACCTATCACTGGACTTGGCATAGATTTATGAGCTTCGACTACCTGCTTTATTGATATGTTATTAGGCTCCACCTTAATGTCTACTGATTTAATCTTAAGGGAATAGTCACCCCAGCGATTTTGTTCGCCGTTGGCCTTTGTTGGTTTGATTTTCTCATCCTTCATAAATAGTCGAAGATATTTCTCAGTGACCTCATCAGTCGACCCAATAGCTAATATTTTACTGTCCTCAATTAGTAGCGCTCTATCGCAATATTCCCTGATCGCCCCCATGTCGTGACTAACAAACACCACTGTCGTGTCACTGCCACGCAATTGATTAAAATAGTTAAAACATTTTCGCTGGAAGTCAGCATCGCCTACTGCCAACACTTCATCAATTAGTAGGATATCTGCTTTGGCTCTTATAGCCAACGAGAAGGCTAGTCTAACCTCCATCCCTGATGAATAGTTTTTTAATCTTTGATCCATGAATTTTTCCAGCTCTGCAAACTCTACAATATCGTGATACATTGTTTTCATTTCTTTATTGCTAAAACCCAAAAGTGCCCCGTTAAGGAAAACATTGTCTCGGCCTGTTAGCTCTGGATTAAAACCGACTCCAAGCTCAATAAAAGGCACGATCTTGCCCTTAGTCTGAACATTTCCTTCTGTTGGGCGATATATCCCCGCTAATATTTTAAGAAGGGTGCTTTTACCGCTCCCGTTACGGCCCACTATTCCAAAAAACTCACCCTTTTTTATTTCAAACGACACATCCTGAAGGGCCTGCTGTATTTCATAAGTACGCTTGCGACGATAAAAATTAACAACCAATGACTTAACCGAAGATGTCTTTTCGTGTGGTAGCTTAAAGACTTTACCGATATTCGCAACACTAATCACAACCTCATCTGGCATCTAGATATTCTCCGCAAAAAATTTTGATTGGCTCTTGAAAAACCATATACCGGCAAAAAGCACGACTATAACAGTAATAAATGGAATTAATTTATACCAGCCACCACCGAATACCGTAGCTGTGGTCGCAGACTGGTGAGTAATAGTGGCATAGCGAGCATCCTGTATAGCTTGAGCCATCGGATTTAGCATTAATATTTTCTGGAATGTTAGATCAGTTATACGGCTTAATGGGTAGAGTATAGGTGTCAGATAAAAACCGGCCTGCATTATTACTTCCCATATATAGCTAACATCACGGTACTTAACAAAAGCTGCGCTTAAGAAAAAAGATAAGCCCAAAGCCAGAATATAGACTTCCAGTATCACGAGTGGCAAATAAACAATAGTGTTCAAGAGAATTACATGGTTAGTTAGCATAAATAAAGCCACGACTAAAAGGTTAAGGCAAAGATTAATCAGGGCGGATATGCTGGTGGCTATTATTATTGTCCAGCGAGGGATCCGGACCTTACGTATGAGATCACCCCGCGCCATAATTGAACCAAGATTCTGAACAGTCATTTCATAAAAGAAGTTCCAAATAACAATCCCGAGCAGCAAATAGATTGGGAAGTGAGGAACGCTAGTACCTATCTTCAGGAACTTAACGAAAACTATATATAAAATCAGAAAAAGCAGAAGGGGCCTGAGCAATGACCAGGCATAGCCAAGAACAGATCCCTGGTAGCGCAGTTTAAAATCAGTAATAACCAGTTGGCGTATTAAAATCACAGGGTAGCTAAAACGCCTTTGCATTCTTTGGAACAAATTGTTCATCTTTATAACATTATACCCGAGAGGGGCGGTCTATAAACCAAGCGGCAGGATAGGTTGTTTTACATTACAATATGATCTATGCAGAAACCTAAGGCCAAAATTTGGGTTGAGGGCAAGTCGATGTTTGGGCAACCTACAGGGGTAGGCCAATACACAAAAAGGCTAGTAGAGGCTTTATCGCAAATTTTATCAGAAACTAACCTGACAGTGTTTGCTTTTAACTTTTTGACACGAAGTGCCCCGGAACCAATTTTCACCGGCAATACAAAGATAAAGTATAGATACATTCGGCTCTTTCCTGGCAAGATATATACCTTTGCTTTTAAGCTAGGCCTGACAATACCTATAAACCTCCTTCTCCGTTCAAAGCCCGATATCATATGGTTCCCAAATTTTGTTCGCTGGCCTGTGTGGGGTAAAAAAGTTAAAACTATTATTACTCTTTATGATCTATCCTTTATAAAATTCGGTCAGTACAGTTCACCGGCCAATCGACGATATATGCTGAGGTTTGTACCAGAATCAATTGATAAAGCCTCCCACATAATTACAATATCTAAAAACTCAAAGTCAGAAATTATAAATCAGTACAAAGTTGATCCGGCAAAAATTTCTATAGTCTATCCAGCTGTAGATCACGAGGTTTTCTATCCAAGGAACGTCGCGGAGATCGAATCTATTAAACATAAATATAAGCTGCCCAAAAACTACATTTTATATGTTGGCACGATTGAACCGAGAAAGAACATAGATGGCATCTTGGATGCATATGAAGCTTTGGGCGAAAATCTACGAAGAAATTATGGCTTGGTGCTTGCCGGAGGCAAGGGCTGGCTTGACGACAAGATTCAAGCCAGGATTGCTTCCTATCAGAAGACGGCAGGTGAAGTTCACAAGCTGGGGTATGTACCTGACGACGATCTCCCGGCATTATACAGTGGCGCTGGAGTATTTATATATCCCTCTTTTTATGAGGGTTTTGGTATGCCGCCTCTAGAAGCACTGGCCTGTGGGGTACCAGTTATTACTGCTGATAATTCTTCTCTTCCGGAAGTTGTAGGCAAAGCAGCAATCCTTATACAGGCTGATGATACTCAAGGATTGGCTAGTGCGGTAGGGGTAGTCTTAGAGGATAAAAAGAAGAGACAAGCTATGGTTGTTGCCGGTATTAAACAAGCTCAAAAGTATAACTGGCAGACAAGCGCACAGCAATTAAAAAAAGTAATGGAGCTTGTTCTGGACGCAACAATATGAAAATAGTCGTTACTGGTATTAATGGATTTGTTGGTTATCATTTAGCTAAAGAGCTTAAAGCTCGAGGATGTCATGTTGTAGGTATCGGCCACGATGAACAACCAAATAAATACCTAGGCCGGTTAATTGACGGATATAACAGCTGCGATTTGACCGATCCTGAAGAGGTCAAGAAATTAGCTCTTAACGATGTCGACTCTGTCGTTTCACTTGCTGGCTTGGCGAAAGTAGGCGATTCTTTTGAAGACCCAGAAAAATATTTTCATGTCAACGTCGAAACCTTAGCAGTCTTGTGCCGCCGATTGTTAGAGGACGGGTCGAAAGCCAGAGTAATTGCTGTAAGCTCAGGAGCTGTGTATGACTCTGGCCAGCCGCTACCTCTTACTGAGGGATCAAAAGTTAGTGCTACTGGCTCACCTTACGCACGCAGCAAAATTATGATGGAAAAAGCCGCTAGTAAGTTTAGGGAAGATGGTCTGGATTGTATAATTGTCCGCCCGTTTAATCATATTGGGCCTGGGCAGGGGCAAGGCTTCTTGTTGCCCGATCTTTTTGCCAAAATAGAGGCGGCTAAATCAAGCGGCAAGCCCATGAAGGTCGGCAACTTAAAAACTAAAAGAGATTATACTGACGTTCGCGATGTGGCAAGAGCCTACGCTGATCTTACACTAGTAAATCAGCCTAAATATGATATCTATAACGTTTGCAGTGGTGTCAGTCGATCTGGTCAAGAATTATTGGACATATTACTAAATAAAACAAAGGGCGGTGATTCGATCAAGGTCGAAATTGACAGGTCTTTATTGCGCCCAAATGATATCCCTGAATTATATGGAAGTTACCAGCGTCTATCCGAAGAAACTGGCTGGCAACCAAAGATTCCGCTGCAGACAACAATCGAGGATTTTGTAAGTCCAACTACCTCGGAAAGTTCTTAAGATCAGCATCGACCATTAATTTTATTAAATCTTCAAATGATGTTTTTGGCTCCCAGCCAAGCTCTTTTTTCGCTAGGCTGAAATCGCCTTTCAGCTCCTTAATTTCTGTTGGTCTGAAAAACTTCTTATCTACCTCTGTGTGTTCTTGCCAGCCTAAGCCTACATGCTCAAACGCAATCTTCAGGGCGTCTTTAACACTGTGAGCCGTATTGGTGCCTATAACATAGTCCTTCGGCTCTTTTCTCTGCAGCATTAACCACATAGCTTCTACGTATTCTTTGGCATAGCCCCAATCACGCTTATTGTTTATATCGCCCATATGTAATTTATTATCTGTACCTACCAGGGGCTCTCCAGCCTCATTTAAGGGCGGGTTCTTTACCTTGTTCTTAATACAAGCAACCCCAACCGTAATTTTTCGGGTTACAAAGTGCAGGCTACGGCGAGGGCTTTCGTGGTTAAATAGAATGCCGCCACAAATAAACATCCCGTAAGATTCGCGGTAACATCTTACCATCATGTGGGCGTAGGCCTTCGCGATACCGTAAGGATTATTAGCATCGATCGGAGTTGACTCATTAGCTGATTCAGCTTCAATATTCCCCAAAATTTCACGGCTGGTAGCCTGATAAATATGCGCTTTAGGTGCAAACTTGCGTGCCGCTTCAAATACACGCACTGGCCCTAAGGCCGTTGCTTCTCCTGTGTAAAGAGGGTGCGACCAACTGTCTGCAGGGACAGACTGGGCAGCAATATTATATATTTCGTCTGGTTCTACATCCTTTATAACGTTTTCAATACTAATGCCGTCGACCAAATCTGCAGCCTCAATTCTGATCTTGCCATACAGATGAGCCAGGTTCGGATGCAGGTAGTTAGTACTGCGCCTTATTGTGCCTGTTACTTCATAGCCTTTTTCTAATAATAAATCTGCCAAGTATGAACCATCTTGTGATGAGACACCGATAATGACTGCCTTTTTAGACACATTTGCTCCTCATATTACTCTAACTATTCTACCAAACTGGCCTATAGCGCCTATAATTAAAGAGTTAATGAAGATAGTGATTGACGCCAGAGAATCAGGCAGCACCACCGGTAGATATGTCGATAAGCTGATTGAGAACTTACATATCCTCAATCCTGAATTCGATTTTGTAGTTTTAACTAGGCCATCACGAATTGAATATATGAAAACTATTGCGCCAAAGTTCGAGGTTGTTGAATCCGACTTTAAAGAATTTACTTATGCCGAACAGATTGGATTTTCAAAGCAACTACGTGCTCTAAGGGCTGACCTGGTACATTTTACTGCGGCGCAACAACCCGTTTTATACCGAGGCAAGACCATAACTACTATTCACGATCTAACTACAACTCGTTTTCGCAATCCTACGAAAAACAGCTTAGTGTTTTCGTTTAAACAGCTAGTATACAAGTGGTTAGTTAAGCGTGTTGCCCGCAAATCAGCACACATTATTGTGCCAAGTAAATTTGTAAAAAAAGATGTCGCACAATACGCCAAAATCAACCCCCATAAAATTACGGTTACTTATGAAGCGGCAGACTATATAAGCGATTTAGCCCAGCCTATTAAAGGACTCGCGCCGCGATCATACATTATGTATGTTGGTCGGCCTCTGCCTCATAAAAACCTTAAGCGCTTAATGGAGGCCTATTCCATTATTCGGAATACTCGTAATAATATTAAGCTGGTTCTGGTGGGCAAGCGCGATAAATTATATGAGGAGCATTACCACTGGGCTTCTAAAGAACATATTAAAGGTGTAGTTTTTACAGGATTTGTCAGTGAAGGCCGACTCAAATGGCTTTACCAAAATACAGCTGCCTACGTATTTCCATCACTTTCTGAAGGCTTTGGTCTCCCAGGCTTAGAGGCTATGGCTCATCGAGCACCTGTTGTGTCCAGCAATGCCAGCTGTTTACCTGAGATCTATGGTGAAGCCGCCGAATATTTTAACCCAGAGAATATTCTCAATATGGTTGAGGCAATATCCCATGTCATCGAGAATCCAGCTAGAACCCAAAAGCTAGTAGAACTCGGAAGCCTGCAGGCTAAAAAGTACTCCTGGCGGAAGATGGCAGAGCAAACGTTGGCGGTTTATAGGCAGGTTTCTTAACGAATGTCTGATATATTTTAGATGGATTAACAGGTTGGCTAGAGGTGGTTTTACTTTGATAGATAAATTCAGACATCTTAAACCTCAGATAAAAAGGTATTTAGTCATTGGTGTAAGTGTGTATATGCTTGAGCTGTTGATTATTATTACAGCCCAGAGCTTTGGAGCCAGCTCAGTTATTGCTGTAACCTTAAGCTTCTGGATAGGAATTTTTAGCTCTTTCCTTTTACAGAAATTTATAACATTTGGCGATAAACGCGTACATCATCGAGTTTTACTATCGCAGATTATCCTGTACAGCCTGTTAGTCCTATTTAACTTTGGGTTTACGTTAGTCCTAACCAAAATGCTTAGCAGCACTATGCCAGTAGTATTTATACGAACTTTAGCAATAGCAATCACAACTATTTGGAACTATTACTTATATAAAACTCACATTTTTAACATCGATAACAACACTGTATACTGATGTTAATTCTTCAGGGCGTATTGTTTTAATGAAAAAAAATCGGCATTGGCGTAGTTTTAAAGTTCGGCTCAAGAAGCTGTTTAGAAATAAAAAACTAATAAAAACTGCCAAAACTCCTGGTTTCGCTAAATGGTATGCGTTTTTTGCTATATCAGTTTTACTTATTACTTCGCTTTTTTGGGCTATTCTTAGCGCACATCTGCATTCGCAAAACGCCGATCAACTAGTTGATTCATATCTTCTGGCAAACTCACATACATTCCACGAAGCTCTGTGGCCCGGCGCTCACACTTTCCTTGTCAAGTGGCCGCTATTTTTTCTAGTTAAACTCCTTGGCCTTACCGGTTTTGCTTTTATTTTTTTGACAATTATTTTGGTCTTGATAACAGTAGGCGCGTTAGCAGCAATCCTGTATTGGGTTGATCGTCGCCCACTCGTCTTTGGGACTACCTGTTTAGCACTCTCCTCAGTTCTATTACTCGTACCGCCAGCTCCATACGCCGGAGCTATTTTACCGCTAAATACAGCTATGTTAACAACCCGCAACATTGAATATATTTTATATCTTGTAAGCCTTGT
>DASRGY010000015.1:0-8154 GCA_035650795.1 Saccharimonadales bacterium (SeqCode) | reverse complement strand
CCGTTAGAGCGTCGATGTCGTTCTTTGCACATGAGGTCACCTCAGAAGCACAGCTTAGAGACTTAATTAATAGTTACAACCCCTGGGAGGCTGAGCGCATAAAAAATTTTAAACAAATTTACGAGCTGGGACTTTTAAACCACCCCAAACTGAATACTTACACAGATTTAATCTGTGAGGAGTTCATTAAAAATGGCTCTCAGATTAATTTAGACGGCTATTGTTATGGAGGTAAAGTCTATTGGTTTGGAATAACACACTCCATATTCTGGCCAAACCGGATAAGTTTTAAGCGTTTTGAATTTCCTATGAAAGTAGGCCATAAAGAATACACTAGGCTTACTGAATCCGCAACCAAGCTACTAAAAGCGATCGGGCTGGATAATAGCCTCTTTAATATGGAGCTTAAGCTTGATTTAAAAACCGGACAGGCAAAGATAATCGAGATCAATCCACGCCCGGCTGGACAATTTATGTACCCGATACAAGTGGTGACTGGCGTGCATCCTTTAGACGTAGCGCTTGATATAGCCGCTAATGAGCACAGGTTCATCAAAGAGCCCAGCGACTACCGCGCAATTTGTAGCGTTTGTGTCTTGCGTCGCCCAACCGATGCCAAAGTCATAAAACTACCTCAAGATAAAACGGTTAAGGAGCTAACATCGGAATATCCGGGACTACGTGTAAATTATTTTGCTTGGCCCGGCGATAAACTGAGTGATTACCCGCAAGATTCATTTACTTATCGCTATGCTGAAGTCGTTATTCCCCATAGACCAAGTGAGAATATCAATCAAATCCTGTCGGGCATCGAGCAAAAATTAAACTTCCAGTTAGCCGATATATAAAAATGGTCAGAATTTAAGTCTATGGCTAAGTCGATCAATAAAATCAGGCTGCTGAGCCTCGTAGGGAAGATGGCTGCTTAATATATCACTGATCTTTTCCTCATCGGCGGCATCATAGTATGCGGATATGGGTGGCATAAACCTCTTAAGTGGCGCCAGCTGGATTGTGTTGAGCATACCTTCTTTAACCAAGGCAAAAGATTTGAATAGCTCATAGCCATATGATTTTTCACCGATCCGGAGGCCGGCTTCTGACAGTTCATAAGTGACTTGGCGTGGTTTTTGGCGTGAGTAAAAAGCAAAAATAATCCCGACGGCCGCAATTGTACCAGCTGCAAAATATTCTTTTGTCAATAGATAGGTTCCACCAGCTAATAGTGTTGTCCCAAGTATAAGCATAAAATACCACCCAATGCCCCGGCTATGGTCTACAAATTCAGATGCCGCCCAGCTAAATGCCTCTGTGGTGGGCGGTTTAGTGGATGATACAGATGATGCTCTGGGAGATAGCGGCGCCTCAGCTACAGCAGTTCGATCTCCCGTAGAGGGCTTATAAAAATCTTGGCCATCGGAGTTCATGCTAAAGCTTATTATAGTTTAGTTATATAAAGAAAACTATGGCGGAGAGGGGGAGATTCGAACTCCCGCGGGGGCTTTCGCCCCCCTAACGATTTAGCAAACCGTCCCCTTCAACCAGCTTGGGTACCTCTCCTCGCCACAACTTACGCTCCCGCCTCTTTTTGGCTTTAAAGTAAATCACGTAAAGCCAAAAGTTTCGGCCTAGCGCTAGGTTGCTCCTCTCAAAAATGCAACTCGAACCTATGTTGCATTTTCGTGAAAGCGCCAGGGACAAATTAATGATATCAGATTCGTATCTGTTTTTCAGATGTAAGGCGGGTTATAATCTTACGCGGAGAGATGCTCGAGTGGTTGAAGAGGACAGTCTTGAAAACTGTTGTGCCGGCAACGGTACCGTGGGTTCGAATCCCACTCTCTCCGCCACGTTATAATTTTTTAGCAAAGGCTAGGGCGTCGATCCTACTAGCACCAGCAACGCGTAAAGCTTTAGTGGCTGCCCGTAGCGTACCGCCAGTGGTAATGACATCGTCTACTAATAAAATGTTACGGCCATGTAGTAAATCGGGGTAACGCACTACAAACTTTCCGTTTAGTTGTTTCAGGCGCGCTGAGCGATCTGTCCCCAATTGTCTGGTCTGCCCCAGTCGGGTTAAGGCTTCTATGTACTCAATTTTGAGGTTGTTGGCAATTTTACGGGCCAAGAGGGAAGAATGATCAAAGCCCCTTTGTCGAACACGGCTAGTTGCGGTAGACACAGGAACAACTAGATAATTCAAAGAGTGAAGGTCGGCAATAGACTTAAAGTCAAGCAGGTTGGTTATCATTAAAAGCGCTAGTGAATCAGCAGCTGCCCGCTGGTGCCCAAACTTATATGCTTGTACCAATTTTTTGGCGGCATTTTCGTAATTGGTAGTCACCCAAACGTGGCGGGGTGAAGATATGCGGCAGCTATCACATGTTCGGGAATCATTACTAATAACTCCACAGTCAAAACAGCGTTCACCATAAGCCACAATTTCAGACGAAGAACAATCATCACACAAAGTAGCGCCTTCAGATCGGCATATAACGCACTCCGATGGGGCCAAAACGGCTATCAAACTATCTAAAATGCTCATGTTGTAAATCTTTCGTTGTAAATGTTGGGTATTAAGTTGCGCCCACTTATGTAGGCAGTTATACTAGCTTTAAAATAAACATGCAAACTTAAGCATTTATTCTTTTAAATTTGGAGGGTAAGATATGGCTCGAGGTAGCCAGCAGCAAGATGATCTATTAATGGGCGATGATATTACGGCCGCGTTCTTAAGTGAAGACGAATCTCCAGCACCGGATACCGCTTCTGATCAAGCTCAAGTTGAAGAAGAGTGGGAAGATGAACCGGCAGGCCAATTGGCTGTTGATGTCTATGAGACAAAAGGGAAACTAGTAGTAAAAGGCCGAGTAGCTGGTGTCAATAAGAGCGATTTAGATGTTAGCATTGCAGATAATACCCTAACTGTTAAAGGGACACTGAGCGCCGGTAATGAAGATGAAGTAGAAAACTATTTCCTACAGGAATGTTACTGGGGCGAGTTTAGCCGCAGTATTGTATTGCCAGTACCAGTTAAAGAAGAAGAGATAGAAGCTGTGTTAAAAGACGGTGTACTGACTATAAGCTTCGTTAAACTCAAACAGGATACAGTCAAAAAGATACAAGTTCTCTAACTAGAAGCTAGCCAGTAACTTGCTTAAGAACAAATCTAACGATTATTTGGGCTAAAGCTACAATTATTAGACCGATAATGGCATAAAGAATGGTGTTTTTGGCACTAGTTACACCTGTGTCACTGCCGCCGCTGGTTATGTATCGTAGACCCCCGATAATGATCATTGTTACCGCAACTACACCAACAATTATTGATAGCAGATTAATTGCAGAACGGATAAACGCATTAATTTGCTCAGCTGCTGTGTTGACTGTATTACAATCCGGGTTGTTAACATCCAGGTTAACACCTGCACATAAGCCGCTGTTAATTTGTTGCTGGGTATTGTCTGCCTGTGCTAATGCAGGAGCTGCCTGAAAGAACATCAGACAAAAAATCAGTAATATGCCCAAAGTAAACTTTCTTAACATATCCACCCCTATACTCTATCAAAGAGCATAGACTTTAGAAAAATAGTTTATTCTAGGTCTGAACTGTCTTATTAAGAACAAATCTAACAATTATCTGAGCTAAGGCTACTATTACTAAGCCTATAAGTGCGTACATGATCATATTTTTGGCACCAGAAACTGATTCTGATTTACCACCACTGGCTACGTATCGGAAGCCACCTACTATGATCATAATTACAGCAGCTACGCCGACAACAATAGAAAGAAGGTTTAAAGCCCTACCAACAAATGTATTTACCTGATCTCCTGCACCGGTGGTATCTTTATTAGTGCATGTGACATCAAGATTTGAACCACATTGTAAGTTCCCGCAGTTTGCATTATCAGGTGAGCTCGGGTTCCCGGGACATGTTATATCAACAGCTAATGCGCTAGATGGCAACATTAATGTGGTTGAAAAAGATAAAACCATAGCCAAGCTAGCTATTAAGATTTTTAGTTTCTGAATCATTTTTATGACTTCCTTTATATTTATTAACTTTTCTTTCAGTATATATGCACTTATATCATAGTCAAGCCGCTTATGGCAATATAAACCTGCTTTAGGGGTTGTGCACCGTTTTATGTAACAAAAGTCTAACTATTGATTGGGCTAATGCCACAACAAATAAGCCAATAATGGCATAGACGAGTGTGCTTTTGGCAGCTGCAACCGACTGTTCGTTGCCCCCTGCCGTCGCAAATCTAACACCACCCACGACTACCATGATTACAGCGATAACGCCAGCAACTATTGACAGTAGGTTAACAATATCACCAATTGTTTGATTCAATGTTTTTGCAGGCTCAGGTGCACTCTGTCCACTCCCCGCATTTACACCACACTGTATTTGCTCCTTTGTTGTCTTAGGATTAGTACAATCTAGTGCTGCTGCTGGTGATGGATAAATAGAGAGCAAGCTTACGAAGGTTAAGCAAGATACCAAAATCGTTTTTTTAAAAATTTTCATTATTCTTAGGTCTATATTACTGAGTTACACTATCAACCACAAACCGTGTAATAGCCCAAGCAAGCACCACAACAAGTAGCCCTATAAGTGACCCTGTTAAAGTTGCTCTGGCCTTTTTAACGGCGTTAGTGTCTGTGGCTCTCTGACCACCGGCGCCACCGCCCGCGGTCGCAAACATAATGCCGCTAAACACTATCATAATTACTGCAAACACTCCCGCAACAAGTGCAACTATGTTTGCGGCGGTATGAATTGTATCAACAACCGGATTTTTTTTACCCTGGTTTTTGACCTGCGGGCAGATTGAGCTATTTTGATTACCCTGACAAGCCTGATCGAAAATACACTGTTGACCTGTGCAAGCGGAAGCTACTCTACTAAACAATGAAGGGGTAAATATAGCAATTGACACAAATGTGGACAAAAATAAAAACTTTATCAAACTCATCCTAGTTTTCCTGTTATAAAACCAACGATAGCATAGGCTAGTGATGCGATAATTAATCCTATAAGACTATACTGAATCTGGTTTTTGGCTTCAGCCATTTTATTTGGGTCCCCCTGAGCGAATATATACCTAAGGCCGGCAATGACTATCATTAGTAATGCTAACGCACCGATTATCACAAAAATGATGCCTATAATTGTAGCTATGTTATCAGTGGTACACGTAGAACTGGTTTGAGGACTACAAGTACTGTTCTGGGGCAATCTATCCGGATGAATAATTTCTAAAGCAATATATCTAAACATGCTATTTTACGCTGTTACCTATAAATGCTACTACACCGGCAGCCACAAATGCGATGGCCAAACCGATTAATGAATTGTAGAGTCGCTTGCGAGCAGCGGCAGCTTTTTCTGGAGAGCCGGTTGCCGTAATATACATAATCCCGGAAATAATTATTGCGATAACTGCTACAAACCCGGCTAATCGCAATAGTATGTCTAAAATCGCCAAGCCAATTGGTAGGGTATCTTGAGGGAAATTTATAGCTACTGAGCAACCGCCTGAGGGATCGGCCGTAAAGTTTAGATATTCATACCAAGTCGGTAAGAAAAAGAAGCTGGGCTTAGCACAATTTGTTGCCATGTACAGCGGAAGAGCTTTGGTTAAAAAAATCGCTAACATTAGCCAAACACTCCTCCAGGAATAAGCCACTGTATAAGACCAAATAGGAATAGAAATACCGCTAATGCAATGAGGCCATTGGTTATTCTACCCTTGGCCGCCGTTAACCCCTGGGGGTTGTCTCCGGCCATAGAATATTGGATACCGCCAAGAATAATAACTCCCACAACAACGATCCCGACCAGCCCACTCAAAAAGTCCACAATTGTTTGTAGGTCTTTAATAAAAGGCTGGTTTTGCAGGCATTGCTCTGTGGCGTTACTTGGGCAGTCATTACCGAATTGCGTATTTGGAGCAGTCCCCTGACAGTCCGGATCTTTATGTGTTTGGCTACTGCTGCAGACAGCATTGGCCATTGGCGCTCTGAATATAACTGGGACGATGAACAAAAGCGCTAGTAATAAAATTATAGAAATCCGGGTTATTTTTAGGTTTTGCATTTTTAAAGCCTAACTTAGCTAGCACTATAACATAATTTGGCAAATTTGGCCCGAAGACAATACCTGTACTTTTAAGGCTCTATACATATATAATGCTTATGAATAGTTACTAATAATGAAACTCAAACAAAAACTCGCAATCTTGTTTGCATTAGCGGTAAGCTCTGTGATTTTTTTTATTGCTACTCCGCACAAAGTTTTTGCAGACAAATTTATTGATGATTCATACTTCCAGGATCCTAAGGCGACATATACTGTCCGATCTTGTGGTAATTTTGATTGTTCCACCTATGGGAGGGACGGGTCATCTTATCCTAGCGACCTAGATCTAAACATCTCTGGAGTAACACAGCCTCCCGGTGTACGTTTTAATGATGGCAACACGGGTGATGGTACCTTAAACCTTGGCTTCCAGTCTGATGGGTCGTTTATATGTAACACCAAAGGGCACGGCGAGGGAATTGACATACATAAAGGCTCGCTTCAAGTGCTATCGGATCAAAGCGGGGTACAATGGGACGCCACAATTCACATACGTTATGTAACCTGGGTAGAGCCTCCGCATACTTGCAAGGACGGTATTAATCCAAGGACTTTAACTCCTACAGATATTAAGGTCGTCTACACTACGGACGCGGTATGCATAAGCGAACATGACTCTTGCGGACCTGATGCTGCGATACCTGTATCTATCACAGAATTATCTATACCTCGTGGCGAAGGTGCAGACAATGGCTGTTTCAATGGCAGCAACATAGAATATCGTGGCAAATGTCAGTCTGATGGCAAAGGATGGACAACTAAGCTAGTCTGCTTTAACAGTCATTGGGGGTATGACCCAAGCATGGATCCACTAAAAGGAGAGTGCGGGCCTCAAAAGGGGGAAATATGTACTAACCCAGGTGAAGGGGGGTGTGACAGCAACGGAACATGCACAGACCCTTCAAAGGGATGCACCGGTGACGGCAAAAACGATCTTAATGGCAGTGGTAGCCACAATGGAGGCGGGGGCGGTGGAGGTGGCGGGGGCGGTGGAGGTGGCGGGAGCGGCCCATGCGCAGCTGACCAAATACAAAATCCAACCACCAAAACTTGTGAGCCTCAGGAAAAAGTCTGTGAAGAACTCTCAACAGGATTCTCGCTCTCGTGGTTAATGTGCCCCGTATTAACGGCTGCAAATGGTCTGGCTAATACACTAACCAATATGTTTGAGCAGCAGCTATCCTTCACTATTAAGGATCCTAACGCTACATGTAAGCAGCAAGGAGATTCAGGCAGTATCAGCAACTGCGGCGTTGAGGGTTTGCATAGTGCCTGGTCGCTTATACGTAATATTGTCAGCGCCCTTCTGATCATACTTATGCTAGTAATGGTTATTTCTCAAGCTATTGGCAGCGGACCATTTGATGCGTATACCGTTAAGAAGGTTATGCCAAAACTTGTGGCGGCAATTATTTTGATGCAGCTATCTTGGGCTATTACCATTTGGGTTATAAACGTAGTTGATGATCTGGGGCGAAGTTTAGCTAATATTATGTACGCCCCGTTTGGCGGGGCAAAGCAGATGGACTTGAATAGCCTAATGGTAAGCGCACATATTGGCGATAAAACAGCCGCGACATTCAGCTGGATACTGCTCTTAGGCGTAATAATAGCCGCGTTCATCGCGCTGCCGGCAGTAATTTTGTTTTGCTTTATTGCAATTATGGCGATTGCCACAGGACTACTAGTATTAATTTTCCGCAAAATCATAATAATCATGGCTCTACTATTCGTACCGCTTGCACTGCTAGCTTGGATCCTACCCGGCACACAGCGCTTCTATAAAATGTGGTCCGAAAATTTTATAAAGGCTTTGCTAATGTTCCCGATTGCCGTCGCCATAATTGCAGCTGGCAGAATTTTTGCCAAGGTAGCTTCCTTTAACGACACCGGTACCCTTATAAACTTCTTGATTGTGTTGGTTGGTTTTTTTGGCCCCTTATTTATACTGCCTAAAACTTTCCGCTGGGGTGGCGGGCTGATGAATCTGGCAGGTCAAGGC
>DASRGY010000014.1:0-18265 GCA_035650795.1 Saccharimonadales bacterium (SeqCode) | reverse complement strand
AACCGAGAGTCCTTCCTATATCTTCTAAAGTTCGTGGTTCATGGCCATTAAGACCAAAGCGCATTTCTATAACATCTCTTTCCCTAGTTTTCAGATTAGATAACAGCCTACTTACGTCCTCGGCTCTGATTGAGTCTCCGGCGAGCTCATCAGGCCTCTCACTTTGATCATCTGCAACGAAGTTACCAAACTCCGTGTCCTCGTCATCACCAATTTTCTTTTCTAGAGAGACAGTTACCCGGGCAGCAGCTCGTACTTCTTTTGCCTGCGCTACAGTCAATTTAGCTTCCTCAGCTATTTCTGCCAAAGTAGGCTCCCTCTGTAAGCTTCCCCATAATCGCGCTTCAGCTCGAGACATTTTTTGCTCACGCTCAACTATATGCACTGGTACTCTTATTGTTCTACCCTTGTCTGCCAACGCTCTTTGCACTGCCTGGCGGATCCACCAAGTAGCATATGTACTAAACTTATAACCCAAGCGATGATCAAATTTTTCTACTGCCCTTATCATTCCAATAGTGCCTTCCTGGACGAGGTCTAATAGAGGCAGGCCGTGCCCCTGATACCGCTTGGCTATTGATACCACAAGCCTAAGGTTGGCTTCTATCATGTCAGATTTGGCTCTGCGGTCGCCCCGTTCAATTCGTTTGGCTAAAGCTACCTCTTGGTCTGCGGTTAGTAGATCAACCTTGCCAGCATCTTTTAAGAATAGTTGTAGTGCGTCAGTCGTCCCACCGCTCCATTCTGTGCGTGATGCATCTTTCTCTTCGCTTTCAGTTGGCGCTACGATATCAATTTTTTTGGCACTAAGAAAAGCATAAAAATCATCCTGTGTTGCATTATCTAGTCCCAATTTATCAATTAGCGTAACTACTTGATCAAGCGATGCGGCGCCGGTCCGTTGCGCCACCAGCAAGAACTCTTCTACCTCCGGATCTTCCAAAAATTCTGCCAAACCGGATATATCAACGACCGTATCGTCCGGTTCTTCATCTTCAGTAACTTCATCCTCAAGCTGATGATTAATGATAATTTCTCCTTCCGCTCGATCTGAAAGTTCAATTTCACCAGCTGGCTCATCATTAGTTAAGTCGGATGCGTCCGCCCTGTCTTCTCGGACTTCTCCAGCTCTATCTGCCATTTGGTCGTGTAATTCACTATCTGACGCCGGCGATTCTGCTTCAGGCTCGTCTTCGGCTAAGGCTTCCGCGTCTTCTAGCGTAACTCCTGCCCCATTAAGCGATAGTGCACCAGTCATTTGAGCATCTTCATCCGTAGCCTCTCTTTCCTCCTCGGAATCTGAAAGCTCTGAGAGAGGAGTTAAATCGTTGACCCTGATTGCTTCAGCCAAATCTTCTAATACTGCTTTTTGTGCTCTTTCAAACGACTTTACTGATTTACCCAGGCTGCTAGCAACTGCCTCTTTGGTTTCTCCCCTAACTAGTCTGTAGGTGTCAACCAAAAAAACATCCAAACCCCTTATGATTGTCTCCGAGTTCCAAGCCGCCAAAGGCAATCGCTCCAACATATCCACAACTTGTGTAGAAGTAAGGTGCTCAGTATCTAAGAAAGGGAAGATTTCGCCCACCAGCTGTCGGCTATAGTCAGCTGAAAAATTATTGCGGTCAAATTGAGTAGCTTCAGCTAAATCAACCGGTAAGGGTTCACCACCAAGCAGTTCGGCAGCTGCATTCGTCATTTACTTTGATTTTAGCGTATTTTTACTGCAAATATTCGTGGAGTTTGCGAGTGTCTTTATGCTTACGCAATTTTGCAAGCGCCTTAGCTTCTATTTGGCGGATTCGCTCACGCGTAACATTAAACTCCTGCCCTACTTCTTCAAGAGTGTGGCTTTTACCGTCTTCTAATCCGAAACGCAATTTAAGGATTTTTTGTTCACGTTCGGTTAGCGTGCTTAAAATTCGCTTAACCTGTTCTTTTAGAAGTTGCTCCGACGCTGATTCTGTAGGTGTTTTGGCATCTTCGTCCTCGATAAAGTCACCTAAGACAGAGTCTTCTTCGTCATCTCGCACACTAGCATCCAAACTGGAAATATCCTGCTTAATCTTCATGATGTGCTCAACTTTATCAACATCCATCTCCATAGCCGTGGCAATTTCTTCATTAGTCGGCTCACGGTTAAGCTCTTGGGTTAATCGACGCTGGGTACGCAAAAGCTTATTAATGGTTTCCACCATGTGCACCGGAATACGAATAGTACGCGCCTGATCAGCGATAGCTCTTGTAATTGCCTGGCGGATCCACCAGGTAGCATATGTACTAAATTTAAAGCCCCTGTCGGGATCAAACTTTTCGACTGCTCGCAGCAGGCCAGTGTTGCCTTCTTGAATCAGGTCCAAAAGATCCAGCCCACGCCCGACATATCTTTTAGCAATGCTTACCACCAAACGCATATTAGCTTCGGCCATTTGGTCCTTAGCCTTTTTTTCACCGGATTTTACTCTCTTGGCGAGAGCTAACTCCTCTTCCGGTGTCAGGAGAGGGATTTTACCGATTTCACGCAGGTAGAGTCTGACAGAATCATCAGAAATATCATCAAGATAGGCGGTATCTTCGCGGAGTGCTTCCTCTGGGTTCTCTTCATCAGTTGCTGCCCACTCATCACTGAGGCTTTTTTCGTCCGGTTCCGCTTCCGGGATGACTTCAACTTCGGCTTCTGTCAGCTCTGCATATAAATTATCAAGAACGTCAATATTGCCTGGCGTATCCGGTATTAGTTCAAAAATTTCCTTTTGGGTTAGCTTACTTTCTTTTTTTCCTCTTTCAACCAATTGTTCTATCTCACGTTCATAAGAACGCTTAGATTGCCGTGGTTTTCTTTCTTTTGCCTTAGTCTTTGCCATATAAACTCCTACCTAATTAAAGCATTCAGCTTATCTACTTTTCTAATTAACTTTTGTATCTCAGCTTCGCTTGCAGTCTCCCGCATCTTTTCTACAAGCTGTTTCTTTTGTGTTTTGACATACCGCTCAATCAGGCGGTGTTTGAGTTGCAGGGCTTGTTCTTCTAGATCTTGCGGATCTAAGTCCTGGTACAATTCCTCAAACTGCAATACTAATATTTTACTATAATCTGCAATCTGTTGCAACTCCTTAGCCACTTGGGGCTCACCTTTAAACTCCGGATGCTTCAGTAGAAAGCTAAATATAGTCCTTGGCGGCCCTTCATTAAAGTATTCTTCTTTTAAATCCTGCAGCAGATTTCGGATTTTAGGTTGCATTAGAGCCATTGCCAGTAGATGGTCCTGTAACCTTTGTTGCTCCACTATATCCCTGCTAACTTGCGCAGGCCCAGGCTTTGTCCTTCTCAGAATAATTTTCTCTGGTTTCTCAGAAGTAAATTTGGCGCGTATGGCTTGCATCCCAGATTCTGTCATTTTTGCCAGAATGTTTAGGTAATGATCCTGCTCAACCGGATCACTTAATCGGCGAATAATAGCTAATAGTGCATCCGTAAATGCCTTTTTGCCAGTGGCGGATTTTAAGTCAAGCTGAGACGCGTAGCGGTCAACTAGCCAATCAACTGCATACTGCGGTTCCGTAACCGCTTTCTGCCACAAACCTGGGTCTGTTTTTATTAACTCATCCGGGTCTTTAACGCCACCCAAACCAATAATGCTTAAGCTGACGCCGACCTTTTGCGCGATAGTAATTGCCCGCTCGGTGGCATTCAGTCCAGCAGTGTCCGTATCAAAACAGATACGAATATCGGCTGTAAAGCGCTTAAGCTCACGCAAGTGGCTCTCTGTCATAGCTGTTCCGGCTGTGGCTACCACGTTTTTTACCCCAGCCTGGTGAGACATAATTACGTCTAAATTACCCTCGGCAATCACCACAAATCCATTCTTGCGAACTGATTCTTTAGCAAGATGCAAGCCAAAAACGTGGCGACTTTTATCATAAACAATAGTCTGTGGTGTGTTGATGTATTTAGGAGCATCAGGGACATCAACTAAAAGCCGAGCCGTAAAACCGATTATTGATCCCCTGCTGTCAGCCAGGGGAATCATTATCCTACCACGAAACATATCTGTTGGCCGTCCACCCCGTGCGGTGCTTAAACCAGCGCGCTTCATTTCATCTGTATCAAAACCCTGCTTAGTTAAAAAATCTGTCAGCGCGTGTGATGTTCTAGGCGCGTAGCCCAGCTGCCATGTGAGTAACGTTTCTTTATTGAAACCGCGTTCTTGAATTAAGTATTTTAAGGCTGTCTTATTGACCGCGAGTTGTTTTTGATAAAATCTTGTACCCAAATTTAGAGCTTCTACTGCCCGGTCTTTAAAACGTTTGTGCGATGAGCTGCCAGTCCGATACTGATCCAGGTCAACTCCGGCTTTGCGCGCTAGATGCTCTAAAGCTCCTTTAAAATCAAGGCCCTCCATCTCCATTACAAAACTAAAAACATCGCCGCCTTTGCCAGATGAAAAATCGTGCCAGATTTGTTTTTCTGGGCTTACCATAAAGCTGGCAGTTTTCTCATTTGTCCAAGGACTTATACCCTTAAAATTGCGGCCGGCACGCTTAAGCTGGACGTACTCCGAAACTACATCTTCAATGTTTAACCTGGCTTTAACCTCCGTGACGGCATCCATACCTATAGTCTAAGACTCAAAGCCGAAAGCTGAAAGCTATAGTATTTCTGCCAGCTGCTCTAGGTTGGAGGCAACTATCGTATCAAGGTTGCCGCATACCTCTTCTATGGGACGCGTTGAATCAATGTGATAATCGGCTTCCCGCATCACCTGTGAGACATTTTGTCTTTCCGGATCCTTGTGGCGACTTTCTAATCTATCGTCTTCAGCAAACTTCGTAAACGTATCTGGGTCTAATAAAGAGCCCATGCTCAGAGCCCTACCAAAACGGATATCTTGCGGACAATGAAGCGCAACAACTTTTGATAACACGCCCTTCGCGCTTTTAAGACGCGCAACATCTGCCGGCACCCGCAGGCCGTCAACAGCTAAACGGTCGCCATCAGCTTCTAAGATAGTAGCGGCGATAATATCGTTGCCCAGTTCTTGCTTCATAAGATGGTGGGTGCGAGAATAATCAGCTCTATCACTCAAAACGTGGTCCTTCATCTCGGCAAAAGAACGGATTATGTCGCTAACTAAAATGACCGTAAAGCCATACTTTTCGGCCAAATGCCTGCAGGAGGTAGATTTGCCGGAACGATTTTCGCCGACAATCTGCAAAACTAATCTCTCAATCACTTGTATATTATACAATTTTACGAAGTTATAGTCAAAAACTGGTTCCCTGCTATGATTTAGAAGTGACCAGATACAAAGCTATTATCTTAGATCTAGATGGTACGACTGTACCCTCACGTAAAGATGGTATGCCTTCAGAAAAGGTAAAAAAGGCAGTTTCTGAGGCAAAACGTTATGTAAAAGTTAGCATAGCCACCGGGCGACCATTCTACCTGGCCGAGTTAGTAGCTAAAGAACTCCAAATAGACCAACCAAGCGTCGTTGATGGCGGCTCAGAAATTATAAATCCCCTTACCCACGAAATTCTCTTTAAAAAAGTCCTGCCTGTTAGTACGCAAAAGCAAATTTATAACTTAGCCAAACCATTTGGCTACGATGTATACACAAGCCAGAACCAGGAAGCTGACGGTAGGCTTTCTTCAATTAGCCAGATAACTGAAGATGCTGGTAAAGTGTTAATTGCTGGCGTGCCTAACAAAGAGGCGATAAATATACTAGAAGAACTTACTGCTGTACCGGAGATAGCATCGCACCCTGCATCTTCATGGACTAAAGGTGATGTAATCGATATTCACATAACCCACCAGGAAGCTACCAAAAAACATGCCGTTGAGGAGTTGCTCAAACTATTAAATCTAGCTTCTAAAGATGTTATTGGCGTTGGTGATAGCCACAACGATCTACCCCTACTTTCTTCTGTAGGGTTTAAGGTTGCAATGGGTAATGCTCCGGAAGAAATTAAAAAAATTGCCGACTACGTCGCACCATCATTAGAAGAAGATGGTGTAGCTGATGTGATAGAAAAGTTTATCCTCAAACATGCCTAAATACAAAGTAGTACTTTTTGATGTGGATGGCGTGTTGCTAAAGCCGCCTATGTATTTTTCTCACCATTACGCGGAAGAAAGTGGCTTAGACAAGAATAAGTTTGACGAATTTTTTGCCAAATATGCACGCAACGCGGCCAAAGGCGAGACAGATTATAAAACTCTAATAGAAGCCAATAATGACATATGGCAATGGGACAAAACTGCTGAAGAACTCTTAGATAAGTGGTTCGCCTATGAGAATCAGCCAATTTCTGAACTGCTAGAGCTCATCAAAGATCTAAAAAAGCAAGGTATTAAAGTGTTTCTGGCATCTGACCAAGATAAGTATAGGGGCAAGTATTTAAACGAAGTAGTTTTTAAAGATATGTTGGATGGAGCTTTTTTTTCTTCGGCGTTAGGGTATGTAAAAATCGAGCCCGAATTCTTTATTAAAGTCATGGCAGAACTTCAAAAACATCTGCCGGATTTAAAACCTCGTCAGATCGTCTTTTTTGACGACTCGCCGGAGAACATTGAAGTAGCCAAATCTCAGGGTATCTCTGCCTTTCTTTATAAAAGTCCCGCTCATGTCAAAAAAATACTTAGCTAGTTAAGTATCTCCTGCTCTAGACCCTTGCTCACTCCCCTGTTATCATAAATCTTATGGTTAATGATCAGCCCCCAGGACAGCCAAAACCACCTGACATGGGCGAATATTATAAGCAGACCTCATCGGCCGACCCACTGGCCGGTAAAAGCACAGAACCAACTTCGCAGTTTGACTTTATGCTCAAAGAGCCTCCCAAGCCTAAGCAGGGTCTGTCGCTGCCATCTGGAATAGCCGGCAAAATACTAGTTCTTGGAGTAGCCTTAGTGGTTGCAGTTCTTTTGTTCGTTCTATTTTTTGGCAATAAAAATACTGGCTCAAAACAAGTAATTGACCTAATGGCTCAAAGCCAAGAAATATTACGCATTAACCAGCTAGAAAATCTACAATTCCAAAACAGCGATACAAAAAATCTCTCTGCCACTACAAGTGTCACGCTGGAAAGTCAGCAAGCAGATCTGGCAGCCTATCTCAAGAAGGTTAAAGTTAAAGTTAGTTCTAAAGAATTGGTCTTGAGGTTCAATAAAAATACGGACACCCAGCTGCAAACAGCGGCGCAGAATAATAATCTTGATACTGCTTATCTCTTATATTTAAAAAATGCTTTGACGAGCTATCAAAGCTCTATGAAAACTGTTTATGACTCAACCAAGTCCAAAACTCTAAGAGCAGCCCTGCAATCAGCATTTACAAGTGATGCAACAATTCTAAAATCATCAGAATTTACCCAGAGCTAGCTTCTCCGCGCACCAGGTCGTAGCTAAGCCGTATAAGACCTTTGATCTCTTCCCACGGCAGCTGACCAGTTAGTAAAATAGTGTTCCAGTGCTTTTTATTAAGATGATAGCCAGGCATTACCGTTTCGTATTTTTGGCGAAGAGTTTCTGCTAGTAGCGGGTCACATTTTAGGCTTATCTGAACAGGCTCCTTTTTCTCACGTATAAGCGCAAACATCTTATCTTTCACTTTGTAAACGGCTACTTCCTTACCGAAAGGATAATCTAATTTGGCATTCGGCATACTTAATAAGTATTCTTCGACAGTCTTGTGATCCATTGTCTACTTCTTGTTTTTCGGGCTAAAGTCTAGGGCACAAGAGTTTATGCAGTAGTGCTTACCTGTCGATGAATCCTCAGCATCAAAAACATGGCCCAGATGCCCGCCACAATTTTTACAATTAACTTCTATTCTGCGCATTCCCCAGCTGTTATCTTCTTTTAATTCGACGGCATCACTTTTGGCTACATCGGAAAAGCTAGGCCAGCCAATAAGGCCGGGTGTTGCGGAATCGTACTTAGTGTCGCTGCTAAAAAGTTCTGCTCCACAGATTGCGCAGGTATACATGCCTTTGTCGTTGTGATTCAGGTATTTTCCGCTAAATGGAGGTTCCGTGCCTTTTTCTACCAAAACCTGGTATTGCTCGGGCGTTAGCTTCTTTTTGAGTTCCTCGTCCGATAATTTCTTGGCCACAGACTACTTTCTCTTCTTAAATGGCATAGCCAGAAAGATAAAGATCCATACCAGAACCTCTAAGACGACAATCTCTAACAAAGCCCAAACGATTGGGAATAGATATTCGCCCTGCCAGCCGCTACCCGGCCCGTAGTTAAAACCATATTGCGGACCACTGAGACCCGAAATTATACTGGCGGGCTTACCTGTCATTGACACGATTGGCTGCTGAATAATCATCGCTAAAATAATTGCAACCAGCACAGATGACGCGTCCTTGCGCTTTAATATTTTGACTAATATCATTGCCGAACTCCTAAGATTAATTAATTTGAATTATATGCCGTCTGTCCAGTAAGTACTACATTTTATCGAGAACCGGAATATTGAGCAGTTGTAAGCCTTCCTTGAGAGTTCGGGCGTAAGAACCTACTAGTTTGAGACGCAGCTCCTGACGTTCGTCACCAATTACGCGATTACCTTCATAAAATCGGTTAAAGATCTGTGCTAGCTCATATAAATAGGTGCAGATATGACTTGGGAGGAGCTCGTCCGTCGCTTTTTCTACGACTTCAGAATATTCGCTCATTTTTCTTACCAAGTTTCGCTCGCTTGGATTAAGTTCTTTCGAGGATGCCTCTACACCCTCGGGATTAGTCGACTTTTTAATTATTGAATCTGCACGCACGTAGGCATATTGCAAATACGGTCCGCTATTTCCCTGAAGACTGACTGATTCATTGGGGTCAAAAATAATATCTGCACCTAGGCGCTGCTTTAAAAATGCATACTTTACCGCTGCTAACATCACTGGTTCATCGGCCTTTCCGCCCGCGGCTTTTACAGCTTCGCTTGTCATATCCAGCACATCCACTGCCCGGATGACGTTGCCTTTGCGCGAACTCATCTTTCCCCCACCAGCCATCTTGACCATGCCATGGGTTAAATGGGTTGTGCGTTTAGCTATTTCTGGTTCAAATTTTTCCAGCGCGGCCAGCACTACTTTCATATATTCAACAATTTCATTGCCTGTTAGGATTGTGTTTTGGTCGAAATGATAATCTTGCCATTTGCAAAGAGCCAAACCTATATCTTTGGTCTCATATGTAGGGAGCCCTTTTGAATTAATAAATACCCGGGTGTGCAGGCTATGGACCTCGCCATTATAAATGACTGCTCCGTCTGATTCTTCAAAGACACCTTTAGTCAACTGCTCTTTAACCGCACTCAAGCCAGCTGGGGCGGTTGTGCTTTCCGGATAATACTTCTCAAAGTGAGTGCCAATACGGGCATAAAATTCTTCAAAATAATCATAACTCCACTGGCGGCACGTCCAGTAAACCTTAGCTAGTGGTGAATCATGATCGTCATCCTGATGAATTTTATATATTCTCTGATTCAGCTCAATTATTTCTACCTTGGCGGATTCATCTTCATCATATGCAGTGGCGCCATTAACATAAGCCTCGCTTAGCCACTTAGCACGTTCTTCTTCTGAGACATTAGATAGTTTCTCGGGATTTTCTCCATCAAGTTTTCTGCGGATTGCCCACATTGCTTTAGCAACATGCAGGCCAACATCCCCACCAAAATTCACTCTATGAACTTTACCCCCCATAGCCTCATACAAGTTGGCAATTACATCACCAACGATTCCGTCATATAGATGTCCGACATGAAGTTCTTTGAATGGATTTGGGTCAGAATATTCTACTACAACAGATTTGCCTGCCCATTTTTTAGCCGGTTCCTGCCCAAGGCTAGCCAAAAGCGCACTATCACTTAACCAAAAGTTTATAAAGCCCGGACCAGCAACCTCTGTTTTTGAAATCATCTCGATACTTTGCAACTTATCCGCTAATGCTTCTGCTACTTCTTTTGGCGATTTTGATGTATGGCCGGCTAATTGTAACGCTACGTTTGTACTATAATCTCCAAATTGTTCTTCTGGTCTAGTAAGTTCCGCTTCTATTTCAACGTGAAACAATTCTTTAATTGCCTGATTTAAAACTCCGGCTAACTCTTCTCTCATCTATAAATATGATACGTGATAAGATGAACTTAATGAAGTTGATGATGATTTGGGGATCATCCCGCCAAGGCCGTAAGGGCGGCGCTGTGGTGAATTGGATTAAAAAACAGGCAGAAGGTGATGACCGTTTTGAAGTTGATTTTGTGGATCTTAAAGAACTAAACCTACCAATGTTTGATGAACCTAGAAACCCGGCAAATTATGAAAACCTAAATGACTACACTAACCCCCAAGGTAAGGCGTGGGCCGAGCGGGTAGATAAAGCGGAAGCATTTATTTTAATTACTCCCGAGTATAACTATAGTTTTTCAGCTGTGCTAAAAAATGCGATTGACTGGGTTGGCCTGCCTTGGGATAAAAAACCAGTTTTATTAGTAGGCTATGGTGGAATTGTTGGTGGCGCAAGAGCTGTCGAGCAGCTGCGGACAGTCGTAGCATCGGTAGGCATGCAGCAAATCCCGCGCAGTCTGCACTTTCCGTATTTTGAAGAGGCATTTGATGAAGAAGGCAACCCGAAAAGAATCGATTACTACAGCTCAAATATCAAAAAATTACTTTCTAATCTAGCCGGCTCCGATAATTAGTGGTAGTAAGTTAGCCACTGCGGGCTATCGATAAAGTGCTGAAGACGGAACTGTAGGTCCCCTAACGTCTTTGTGCGTTCATCGTCGCTCATGCCTAAAACACCAAGAGCTATAAATGGCTCGTGCACATTTAAGCCACAAAATGCCAAAGTACCGTGATTAATTGGATGTAGTATCTGCAGAGGTGTAGCCTTGTGTCTACCGTTAATCTGGTAATACTCTACAGGTCCTCCAGCTGAGACAATCAGCATTGCCTGTTTGCCTCTAAGCAAGCCTCTCTCGTAAATGCGGCCTCCGTCCCAAGCAACGCCCATTGCCAAAACACGGTCAAACCAGCCTTTCAGAATAGCCGGAACGCTAAACCACCAAACAGGCGCAACAAAAAGAATGAAATCAGCTGCCCTGACTTTTTGTATTTCACCGCCAATATCTGGCGAGAATGCCAGGTCTAAGCTAGCTGCATGCTTTTGCTCAAGCATGTAATTAAAATGGCCGCCACTAGTAGTTACAAAGTCCCATTTTTGCGCTAAGGCGTTAAAGCCCTCGCCATATAAATCACTTACATTCACGCTATGCCCTTGCCGACTTAACACCTCTATGGCGACATTCTTCATCGCTGCCGTAAAAGAACTTGGCTCGTGGTGGGCATACACAATCAAAACGTTCATCTTAGATTAGCTTAGCATTAAAAGCTCATGCTAATCAGCGGTATTTAATACGGAGGTTCTAACAAGCAAAAACGAGCAATAGATAGAGCGTGGCCAAATTGACTCTTTTTTATAAATACTTTAGCGCCAACATCTTCTATGGCTTTAGCCAGACGTTTTTGATACTTAGTAAGTATAAATCTGTCGTGTAAGGGCATGTAAAAATACACGTTCTTTTGAGCAAAGCGTCTAACATGATTCTGTGGAGCAATATCCCACCAATCCTTATCTAGTCTAGTTTCATTAATCTTTTCTTTCTTGAATTCATCTCGCAAATAAAGTGTTCTTAAGCCATGCCACATATCTTTAGCTAAATCATCACCCCCTGCGACAATCGTTGCTCCTGTAAAATCTTGGAAGCTGTCTGCTACAAGCGTTAATGGCACATTACCAAGACTGAGGCCAATAAAATGTACTTCCTTATATTGATGTTTAGCCGTTAACAGACTAAGCTCCCAGGTTATCTGCTTCTGTATAAAATGCATTGATCTTAGGACAGTCTCCTCGTCAGGTTCGAGAATTTGATCATGGAAATCATATGCTAAAACAGCCCAACCTTTTCTGGCCAATCTTCTGACTAGGTATCTATAAAATATGCTTTTGTTATGCCACCATGGGAATATAACAGCCAACCGATCAGACTTTTGATTTATTAACCGGCGACCTTGGATTGCATCCTCTGGTCGATAGTTTGGGTCGAGCGGTTTTTCTTTTAAGTGATCCCTGATCGCTATTGCTTTATCAAGCATTAGCTTTACTATAACAAGAATTTAAATAAGAGGAACGTGTGGTTCTACGATGCGTTTTTTAAACTCTATAAATTCACCTTTTTTGCGCACGGGCTCATAGCCGCTGGCACGTAGAACTTTTTGGCCTGCTTTGTTATTAATATGCACCCAAATTCTAAACTCATGGACTTCTACGGCTTGGGCATGTCTCTCGGCTTTAGCCAAGAAAGGCCTGCCTAACCCACGACCTCTCATATGGGGCGCTAATGCTAAGAAAAGATGGCCAATATTACCATGTTTTTTAAGTTGAAAAAAGGCTACCGGTTTGTTATTAACCTTAATTGCCATCCGCTTGGTCGGGTCTGGTTTTTCTGGTGACTTTGGCGTTTCTGCAGGTTTAGAAGCTGACTCTTCTTCAGTAGGCTCTGGCTGACTTTCTTCATCGAGCCATTCTTCAACCTCTTTTACGTCTTCATCAGTCGCTTCTTCAAACTCCAGTCCGGGGTATTCTTCGGCCTGAGTTTTCTGCGATTCTAATTGGCTACGTTTTTCCTCAAGAATCCTTTTAAAATACTCATCCTTGTCTAGTTGGTCGTCTGGTTCTAAATCACCTAGTTCTGATGCTCGTTCATCAAATCTATCCCGCTCTGCCATGAGCAAATAATCACAAAGTTAATAGAGATTTGCAACTAACGAGATTAAGGCTAGGCCGCGATGGGGCGAACAGCTTGGTCTTGAAGACGGAATATCATCTGGCTGATCTTCCATGTACCGTTTGTGGTTTTGACCAATATGTAGTCAATCGTACCCCGAACTGTCCATGCGTATCGCTCCCCACGGTCGGCCACATAATGCACGTGTTCTACATTAGTAGTTACTTTGGCGCGACGTGAATTAAGCATTCTGACTGCTAAACGGCGTATAAAATGGCGAGTTGCATAAAAGTAACTGCCGATCTCTTTTCGCCAACCATTTATTAGACGTTTTTTGGGGACAATAGCTGGCATTTCACCATTCATAGCTTTGTTATCAACAAATGGTTTTTTTACAAAATAACTTTCGAGCCTTTCCCACTGCTTTAAATCCTGGAGCTGGGCCACACTGGTAACAACTTCCTTAATCATTTCTTTATCTGTCATTGCTTGATCCTTTCGATTTTAGTTTTTATTGTGCTCTTAGCTTAATGGACGAAGCTGAGAATAAGCTAAGGTTTTATAGCCAATCCGTGCTACATATTAATTGTAGCACCAGCATATAACCCCTGGTTTAGATGGTTCTGTAAGATAAATAACAAATTAAATTGATAAAATAACTGATAAGGAAGGGTCGCATAGTTGGTCTAGTGCGCCGCCTTGGAAAGGCGGTATAGGGGCAACCCTGTCGAGGGTTCGAATCCCTCCCCTTCCGCCAGTTATTCTGTCTCGGTTTTTACCCAATTAAGATAAGATTTGTCGACGTCTTTTGGAGATATCGCAATGGCCTCTGGAACTTCGTATCCAGATTCGTCTTTAATAAACTTTCTAACTTCGTTGAAATGCTTGTGTTGGCTCTTCATGATCATAGTTGTCTCATTTTCCTCTAGTATTTTGCCTTTCCACCAGAAAGCCGATTCAATAGGCCACAGATTATAGCAAGCGATTAAACGACTCTTAAGCAGCTTATGACCAATGCGGACAGCATCCTCTTTTTTGTGCAGAGTCGTCACGATAATGATCATCTTAGACATTATATAGTTGATACGTTGATGATTTCGCAACTTTTTTATTTTGGCGTAAGCAGAAACCAAAGAGTAAACTAGCGACAGAGACGTAAAGTTGGAGGGTTCTTCTACATCAATAAGGGGGTGTGGGCTTATTTTTTAATATCCAAAATAAAAGAAAGGACAGTATTAGTGGCCCTGATTGAACTTCAGGAACTATCAAAAGTATATGGTTTTGGCGAAGCCACAACTCTTGCTCTTGATGAGATTGAGCTGTCTATTGAAAAAGGCGAGTTCATTGCTGTTATGGGTCCTAGCGGTAGCGGTAAGACAACTCTATTGAATGTTATCGGCCTTCTAGACCGCCCTACACATGGTGTCTATAAACTCGACGGCAGATCAATTTCTAGACTTCGCCCGGGCCAACAGGCAAAATTACGACGCGACCGCATAGGTTTTGTTTTTCAATCTTACAATTTATTACCAAGATTAAACGTGCTCGATAACGTTGCTTTGCCTCTTGCCTATAAAGGAATGCTGCCCGTTAAGAGATGGCAAAGAGCCAGCGATATGCTCGAGCAGGTGGGCATGCGAGAGCGAGAATATTTTATGCCACGTCATCTTTCAAGTGGCCAAGCGCAAAGAGCAGCTATTGCCAGAGCACTTATTAATAAACCCGGTATTATCATTGCCGATGAACCAACAGGTAATCTGGATAGCTTTGACAGTAAAGTTGTGATGGAACTATTCGCCGATATACACCGTCAAGGCAACACCATCTTATTAGTCACCCATAACCCCGAACTTACCCGCTATGCCAGCCGTGTTATCTATATGTCTGACGGTATGATAGTTGGTGATGAAAAAACCGCGATCGGTCACTTGGCTAAGGGTGCACGGCGGATTTACTTTAGTCGTTACAGGCGCACGCCAGAAGACATAACCGCTGGATTATCCGCTCTTATGCATGATGTACCGGGCAAGGAACTAGCAGACATACCTAAATCATCTAAACCGCGCCGCAAGACCAAAAGGGCTTCCAGAAAGGCAGCTAAGTAAATGTGGAGCGGTAATGTTAAATCGGCGCTGTCCAATTTGCGCAGCTCAAAATGGCGAACAGTGCTAACTATGATGGGAGTAATTATTGGCGTCAGTTCAGTAGTAACTATCGTGAGCCTGGGTGAAGGGCTCAAGCATCAGATCGTCGGCCAGATTAATGGGCTAGGCAGTAATGTGCTAACAGTTCGCTCCGGCAAATTAATATCTACAGATGGTTCTGAAAACGGATTTAATATATTAGCCCTATTAAATTCAAGTACCCTAACTTCTAAAGATGTTACAGCTCTTGAAGGCTTACCCACCGCCTCTGCCGTTGCGCCGATTGATTTTGTGACCAGCAATACTTCCAGTGATTCGGGCGAGATTAATAATGCTTTTGTTTTGGGCACTAGCTCCGCCCTGCCCGATCTTATACATCCCAAACTGGCCTATGGTGATTTTTTTAAACTGGAAGATGAGGACCAACGGGTTGCTGTGATTGGTTCTAACATCGCTCATAAATTATTTGATGAATCAAATCCTGTAGCCCATAGCATTATAATTGATGGCCAGAGTTTTATTATCAGAGGTGTTTTGCAACCAACAACGGGTGGTCTTTTATCGATCGGCGAGACGGATTTTAACTCGGCAGTATTTATTCCATTTGAGCAAGCCAAAAGTTTAACAAATGGTAATACTAACTTAGTTCAAATTTTGCTAAAAAGTAAAACTTCAAATACTGGCGCCACTATTGCAGATGCCCGCAAAGCCTTATTGGCAAATCACCAAGGTCAAGAAGATTTTACAGTCTTAAAGCAGGAGGAATTGCTTAATGTAGTGAGCGGAGTTGTGAGCAGCTTGACAGCCTTTATCTCAGGGATCGCAGCGATTTCTTTACTGGTTGGTGGAATAGGCATTATGGATATAATGCTCGTGAGCGTTAGCGAACGAACCCGAGAAATAGGTATCCGCAAAGCCATTGGCGCGACAAATCACCAGATCCTTAATCAGTTCCTGGTAGAGGGGCTGGCGCTAACCCTGGGCGGCGGGTTAATTGGCGTAATAGTATCATTGATAGTCTTCGGCTTTTTGCGGCTTTACACAAACCTACATCCGGTACTTACTGTCCCAATCATGATACTGGCTGTAGGCGTATCTGTTCTAGTTGGAGTAGTCTTTAGCACAGCTCCAGCCTTAAAAGCTGCCCGCAAAGACCCCATCCAAGCTCTGCGCGGCGACTAGCTGAGTTGTTTTTTGAATTTTTCAACTATGTCGCTGGTTCCCGGATTGACGTTGTTTAACAGCGCCAAATACATCGTCACAAAATCACCGAAGGCTAATGCCCAAACCAGTTGGTCGAGCAAGGTTTTCCCTTGAACTTCTATCACATTTGGTGTCGGCCTACGGCCAGATAATAGGCGTTCACCAACCTCAAACCGTTTTTGCACCCGTGGATGTTCTAACTTGCTCCTAAGTTCAACTAACGCGTAGGGCTTTTCAATCGGATGACTACTCCAACCCATTAGTTCATTATGGTCAAACTCCGGTAGCTCGTTCCACCAGGCAACATTTTTGGCGTTCTCATTACAACTAATCTTCCACTTATAGGCCGCCGATGAAAGCATTGGCCCAGCATAGACCACAACCGACTTACCGGCTAACTCATTGGCCAGCTTCTTTGCTGGATTATTATTAGTTGGCACTGTTGGAATCCAATCTTTAACCGACTCTTTTAGAAATCCACCTTCATTCTCCAAACTTTTGGAATAGGTATTGTCTTTACCAGGAGCTACTGCATCAAGCACAGCACAAATGGCTTTGAGGTTAGCCAGTACCGCGTACCGCGGCTGGACGACTTTAGGAAAATCAAGTAAAGGGTAGCCTTTATCCTTAGCTACCTCCGCCAGTTTGCCGCCACCGGCGATGACAACAATCTTGGCATTATGACCTTCAGCTTCAGCTAAAGCAGATAGCGTCTCTTCAGTATTCCCGGAATAGCTAGCCGCAATAAATAAAGTTCTTTCATTAACGTAACGTGGAATATGGTAGTTACGAGAAATTTCAAAAGGCATATCATAGCCGGGCCAACTTTGGCTGACTAAAGCAGCGAGGGCTGAGCCTCCCATAGCACCGTAAACTATATTGTCGATGTCCTGAGCCTTCAGATTCCAGCTGCTGGTATCAAATTTATGCTCTAATTGCTGCCACTGTTTTTCGGCAATGCCTAAGGCATCTTGGGCGTCACGTTGGTGAATATATTTAAGGTCATCTAGCACAGAATAATTTTACCGTTTTCCGTTTTCCGTTAATAGTACGTTTTCTGTGAACAGTGAATAATGAACTGTAAGTACATAGTAAACAGTGAAAGCCAAACCACGGACTGTATAAAGCTTGTGTTTTTGTTGCTAAATCTGTAAATTGATAATTGATAACCTGGTAATTAAATGAAAATTGTTAATTGTAAATTGGTAATTGCTCGCTTCTAGCGAGTTGGGGGTGGGATGTTCGGCGATAGTAACAAAAACCAGAAAAATAATACGCAGGCAGGCGGCCCAGTTCCAACGGCTCCAGATGGTAGCCCTCTGCCTACAGTCACGCCTGTTGGTAGTGGCCTGGCTATGCCCCAGCCGTCACCTATGATGAGCACTACAGCTCCATTACTTAATGAATCAATGAACGACAACGATCAATCTATGCCAATTGCAATGCAATCGCCTCCCAAAGAGGTTAAAGATGAAAAAATCGATAGCAATATTTTAACTATTCAGCCGCCTGAAGAAAAACCTCTGCCCCCACTAACATCTGATGACACACCAGAGCCTGAACCCAAGCCAACATCCCCTCTACCTCCACCTCCTGCTCCTGCTATGCCTCCACTTAATGGGGGCGGTGATCTCTTAGGTATTAAGCAACAGGCGCTCCAAAAATTGGCACCGCTAGTCGATAAACTTGATCAAACCCCGGAAGAAAAGTTTAAAACCACTATGATGCTCATCCAGGCATCAGATAATTCTGAACTGGTGCCTAAAGCCTTCGAAGCCGCTAACACGATTAGCGACGAAAAAACCCGGGCCCAAGCCCTTTTAGATGTAGTTAATGAGATTAACTACTTTACCCAAAAGAAAAGTAAATAAATTTCTAGTTAGTTCGGCGCAGCTGATATGCGTAATGAAGTGTTGCGGATACTAAAGTAACACCAATAAACAATGCTATTACGTCACCCGGACCGGTATTTGATATTTGACCATCTTGCGGAGCTGGACCACCGGTCGGACTAGTTGAGTTTGAAGAACTGCTACTAGAAGGATTTGAAGAGCTATTAGAACCTGATGGTTGCTGTGGCGGAGCAGTGGTAGTCGGCGAACTAGTAGTAGTG
>DASRGY010000013.1:0-7865 GCA_035650795.1 Saccharimonadales bacterium (SeqCode) | reverse complement strand
CTTATTTAAGGATTTAAATCTTAAGCAGCCTGACGGTTATGCGCAGGTAACTATGGCAGGTCTATTCGCGGATACTGGCGGGCTAGTCTATATAAAGCCAGGGCAACATCGTGAAGTTTTCAGGTTAACGGATGAGCTCGTCTCAGGTGGCGCAAATATTGAAGAAATAGCCAACCAGCTTTCCCGCTTCAGCGAAGACGATATGAAAATGCTAGCGGAATTAGCATCTAACACCACCCATGATGGTGATTACACATATAGCTTTATACGAGACGAAGTAATTGATTCCTGGCACAGGCAAGGAAAAACACATGCGGAATTACAAAAACCTACAGGGGCTTTTCTAGACGACTATATACGTAATATTGGTGGACGCGAATGGGGTTTTATTGTCTATAAAAACATCCTACAAGGCCAAGGTATGTATTCAGTATCACTGCGATCTGTCGATGGAATAATTGATGTTTCAGTTATAGCTTCAGATCTTGGCGGTGGAGGGCATAAGCCAGCAGCGGGCGCAAAATTTCAAGCCGGTAACATTAATGATGCAGTTAGTAAAGTTAAAGAAGTAATAAAAACACATAAACCCACTACTTAGTCCTCTCGATTTTTAGTACAATACACCTGTTATTTCGCCGATGTAGCTCAGTGGTAGAGCACCTCCATGGTAAGGAGGGGGTCACGAGTTCAATCCTCGTCGTCGGCTCCATGTATAAAATTGAACTACTGTCTGTTATCTGTTAGAATATCTTGGATATGGCAAAAAAGAGTGAGAAACGGAAAATTGTCGGTTTAGTCTGTGCTGCTTGCAAGCAGCGCCATTATTATTCGACTAAAAATACAATGAATGTGCCGGATAAAGTTGAACTAAAAAAATATTGTCCAGTAAAACGCGTTTCTGCTAAGCAAGTTGAAACTAAGAAGAATTTGGGCCGCAACGTTGTTATCCCTCGCCGCTAGAAGTGTTTTAATTTATAATATCTGAGCGAAGGGGTGTAGCTCAGTTGGTAGAGCGCCGGTCTCCAAAACCGTAGGTCGGGGGTTCAAGTCCCTCCACCCCTGCCAAAGTGTTACTATTTAAAGTAATGAATAAAGTAGTCCTCCATAAACCAGTTATGATTTGCCTTTATGGCTACCCGGGGTCAGGCAAGAGCTATGTTGCAAGACATCTTGAAGAAGAACTGCAAATCGCTCACGTAAGCGCTGATAAGATTAGACACGAACTATTCGCCCATCCGCGGTATGACGCCCAAGAGAATGCTATTATTGCTCACCTTATGAATTACATGACCGAGGAATTTCTAAGAGCAGGCGTAAGCGTTGTTTACGACATAAATGCTATGCGAAGTAGTCAAAGAAAGAGACTCAGAGAACTAGCACGACAGCATAAAGCTGAATATGTCCTTGTATGGTTGCAAGTAGACATCGAGAATGCTTTCCTGCGTACCCAGAGACGAGACAGGCGTACCCAAGATGACAAATATTCAGAAGATCTAACCAAAGCTACATTTAATAAGCAAATATCAATGATGCAGAACCCAGGGCCAGATGAGGACTACCTAGTTATTAGTGGTAAACACTCATTCCTTTCTCAGCGCAGTGCTATTCTAAGTCGGTTATATCAATTTGGCGCGGTTACCGGAAGCACAGTCCAAAACAATATAACTGCACCAGGACTGGTTAATTTAGTCCCAAACCCTAATGCTGGACGGGTTGACCTTAGCCGCCGCAATATAAATATTACCTAAATGTCGCAACGTCGTGTTATGGTGGCCGACATAGGTGAGGTAATCCTTTCAAAACGTCATGGTAGTTCTAATATAAGGTTAAGCATTAGCACGCATGGCCAGGTAAGGGTGGGTATGCCGTACTGGACACCGTATGAAGCTGGATTACTTTTTCTACTAAATAAAAAAGGGTGGGTTCAAGAACATCTGTTAAAGCAAGCACCCATAAGGCTGAGCCATGGCACCCGCATAGGCAAGACATACAAAATTGTTTTTTTTCAAAACAAAAGTAAAATCGGATCGATAATAAAGGTTTCTGGCAAAGCAATCAATGTTACTTCAGATAGGCAGTTATCTGATCCAGAACTTCAAAAACAAGTCTATAAAGCATGCGAGAAAGCTCTCTTCCTGGAAGCGAAATCTGAGTTACCTCCCAGAATCGAAGCTTTGAGCAATAAATATGACTTACCTTATAACCAGCTTAGGGTGCGTAAATTAATTTCTAGGTGGGGCAGTTGTTCAAATAATAAAAATATTAGCTTAAGCAGCTATCTGGTACAGCTTCCTTGGGAATTAGTAGATTATGTAATTATCCACGAACTTGCTCATACAAGATTTTTAAATCATAGTCGAGATTTTTGGCAACTTGTTGAAAAAATAGTGCCTGATCATAAGGCCATTAGGTTTGAGATCAAATCCCACAAACCGCGGCTCGAGCCCATGTAAATATCAGTTGCATATAGATGTATAATTTGTTAAGCTTGACTTCAGATGCCTACTCATAGAGTAGGTTTTTTAAATCTAGCGAGGTGAAATTGGTCATGGCGACGCGATCCCCCCGAAAGAAAGTTCCGCGAATCAAAAAAGCTCCCACTGTCCGTGAGCAAATGGAGAGCTCTTCAAAAGTAGGTTCTGAAATTAGTCGTAAGAGGACAGGCCTTTTTTCAAAAATCGGCAATTTTCTTAGGCCCATTTTTAGTCCGGTACTCCGCCCGATAGCTCCGATTGGTAGGCTTCTTCTGAAAGCCTTAAACTGGCTTATCCCTAGATACTTTATTAATGCCTGGAGAGAACTAAGATTTGTTTCTTGGCCAAGCAGAGTGGAAACTTGGCGACTTACCGGCGCGGTGTTTGTGTTTGCCGTCGTATTTGGAGCGCTTGTAGCAGTGGTTGATAAAGGTTTGGATGAATTCTTTAAAAAAGTAATACTTAGGTAAAGGATAAATTGTGGTAAAACGATACGATTCTACAAAACACTGGTACGCAATACATACGTACTCAGGTTATGAGGAAAAGGTAGCCGAGAGTATTCGTCAGCGTGCGGAGTCATTAGATATGGCAGATAAGATATTTCAAGTATTAGTTCCAAAGGAAAAAATGATTGAAATTAAGAACGGCAAGCGCAAAGTAGTCGAGAAGCGAATTTTTCAAGGCTATGTATTGGTAGAAATGAAAATGAGCGAAGATGCTTGGTATATTGTTCGGAATACACCAAACGTCACTGGTTTTGTGGGCACCGGATCAGAGCCTACTCCCCTGAGCCAAGAAGAGATTGACAAAATTATGAAGCGCATGGGCAGAGAAGAGCCCAAACATAAGTTTGATTACAGTGTGGGTGAAGTAGTTAATATAACAGACGGTCCTTTTAAAGGCTTTGATGGAGCGATTAGTGAAATTGATGCGCAGAAGGGTAAATTAAAGGTTCTTGTTAATATGTTTGGCCGAGAAACTCCCGTGGAGCTAGACGGCCTACAGGTGAAGAGAGTTTAAGATGGCAAAAGAGATAAAAGCAAACTTAAAGATGAAGATACGCGCTGGGCAGGCAAGTGCAGGACCTCCAGTTGGTTCAAGCTTAGGCCAATATGGAGTCAATATGATGGACTTTATTAACCCGTTTAACGAACAAACAAAAGATAAGATGGGCCAGATGGTGACAGTTCATATAACTATTTATGATGATCGAACAATGAACTGGAGAATCGTGGGAACACCTACTGATGAACTCATATTGTCAGCCCTGAAGGTTGATAAAGGTTCGGGCGAACCAAATAAAACAAAAATAGAGAAAAAGTTAAGCCAGTCGCAGCTTACAGAAATCGCGGAAGCAAAGGCTGTAGATATGAACACACAGGATATCGATTCTGTTAAAAAGATGGTCGCTGGGACAGCTCGTAGCATGGGAGTTGAGGTAGAGAGTTAAAATATTAAACTTTAAGTGGGAGGCTGCGCATACAGCTGCTTGACCACGAAGGAGGATCTATGGAAGATAATAAGCAAAAGAACGAGGACGCTGAAAAAAGTAGTAAACCAAGTCCAAAAAAAGCCCCGATATCTAGAAAAGTGACTGAAGTAGAAGGAGAGAAAGCCAAGGCTACGGCTAAAGCTGGTAAACGAAGCTCTAAATCAGTCAAAGAGGCGGAAGAAAAAGTTGCTAAAGAAGAAAGGAAAAGGGTTGATTCTGAAACGCCAGAAAAGCCAAAAGTCCAGCAGAAACCACCACGGACTCGATTAGAGCGAGCCAGCAAAAAGTACCGTGAGGTTGCTAAGCATATTGAGAAAGACAAGCAATATAATCTAGCTGAAGCTGTAGACATTGCAACAAAATCTTCAATAACAAAGTTCGATGCCACGGTTGAACTGCATATTAATTTAGCAGTTGATCCCAAACAGGCTGACCAAAACATTAGGGGGACAGTACCGTTACCTCATGGAACGGGTAAGGTAAGCCGAATTGCCGTGTTTGCGGAAGGTGATGACGTTACTAAAGCCAAGTCCTCCGGAGCTGATATAGCTGGCAATGATGAATTGTTAGCTGATCTAGATAAAGGACAGGTTAACTTCGATATTTTAATTTCAACATCGGCGATGATGCCTAGACTCGGAAAATACGCTAAACTTTTAGGACCAAAAGGCCTAATGCCTAACCCAAAAAGCGGGACTGTGACGAATGATGTTGCCCGTGCTGTTAAAGAGTCTAAAGCGGGACGTTTGGAATTTAGGGTAGATCAAGCAGGAATAATACATGCCGGTATAGGAAAAGTGAGTTTTGGGCCACAAAAACTGCTTGAAAACACTCAAGCATTTATTTCCGCGATCCGGTCAGCCAAACCAGCATCTATAAAAGGCGCATATATTAAATCGGCATACATTACTACTACTATGGGTCCTAGCATCCGAACTAGTCTGGACTAGGCATAGCTAAAATGGCCTTCTGGTTGGAGCCTGTTGTATACTACGAATATAAGAGGTAAATATATGGCTAGTGATAGTGCGAATACTGATGCTGATGCCTACTACGGCAGTGAAGAGATCGACGGTGGAGAAATTGACCTGAGCTTTTTAGACGAAGATGCTCAGGAAGACAAGAAATAGATTCCTGTCACTATGAGAGTCGGCATAGTCGTCCCGCATATTTTTATGCAGGACAAAATTCTACCTAATGTGATTTTTGCCCCTGCTAACCTTGCAATTAGTTTGGCTGAAAACCTTGAAGTACAGGGACAAGAAGTTACCTTGTTCAGCCCAGGACGGGTAACTACTAAAGTAAAAAATGTCATCGCTGATCTTAGCTACTTCGAGAAAGAACTAAAGCTACGCCAAGATGACTATATAAGTCTTCTTCGTAAGCACCCTTTTACCTTCGTTACATTAGCCCGTCAAGTACAAAGTGAGCTCATAGCTAAAGCTCTTCAGACCGCCAACGATTGCAAGCTCGATATATTACATTTTTATACCAACGAAGAAGATACAGCTCTACCATTTAGTCGTTTTTGCACTAAGCCAATCGTCTTCACGCATCACGATCCTTTTAATTTCCTAGTTAAGTACAAAAATGTCTTCCCTAAGTATAAAGCCTATAACTGGTTATCGGTATCTTATGCTCAACGAAAATCTATGCCTTTAGATACAAACTGGATCGGCAATATATATCACGGGATCCCAGAAAAGATGTACAAGCCTGTTTATGAACCTAAAGAAGATTATTTAGCGTACATCGGCCGAATCATAACCTCTAAAGGCGTTCATTTAGCAATCGAAGCATTAAAAAAATATAATTCAAGCTATGGAAAAAGACTAAAACTTAAAATTGCCGGTAAACATTATGGCGATCATCAAAAAGACCAATATTGGCAAAAAGAGATCCTGCCAGAGCTAGAAAATCCCATGATTGAATACGTTGGCTTTCTAAAGACTGTAAAAGAAAAACAAAAGTTTTTTGGCAATGCCAAGGCCTTAATCATGCCCTCATTGTTTGAGGAGCCTTTTGGCATAGTTATGATAGAAGCTCTAGCATGCGCCACACCAATCATCGGACTTAATTCTGGCTCAATTGCCGAAATTATTAAACCGAAAGTTAACGGCTTACTAATTCCTAAGATAATGAGCGGTGAAACCAGGAAATTCAATGCCGCAAAAACCATCGAGGCACTGGCTGAAGCTATCAAGTATATAGGTGGAGTTGATCGACGAAAATGCCGTACCGATTTTGAACAGCGCTTCACTGCTAAACGAATGGCAGCCGAACATCTTAATATATACCGTAGGTTAACTAAAGAATAACCAGTTCCGTCTTAATATGTGGGTGAAACTGATAGTTCTCTAAAATAAAATTTTCTTCTTTAAAGCTGTCGATATTTTTAACACTACCTACTATTTTTAACTTTGGGAAGGGGTACGGTTTACGTTTAAGCTGTTCTTTTGCTGCCTCAAGATGGTTTTTGTAAAGATGTGCATTGCCAGCAGAAATAATTAGTTCACGCGGCTCTGCCTTAATTAAGTATGCCACCATTTGTAGTAACAGGGCATATTGGGCAATATTGAATGGCGCACCTAAGAAGACGTCCCATGATCGCTGGTACAAGTGAAGACGTAACTTACCTTTGGTTAGATCAAATTGGAATATTGTATGGCATGGAGGTAAGCGCATTTCTTTTAGCTCACCGGCATTCCAGGCGCTTACTATAATGCCTTTTGAGTCAGGATTGTTTTTTAATTCATTAATCGCCCATGCCAGTTGATCAAATTCTCCGCCATCCGGCTGCTTCCAATATCGCCATTGTACACCGTAAACCCTACCTAAATCACTGCTCCCTCTGTGTAAGAATCCATCCCAATAATGAACATTGTGTTCATGAAGGTAAGCCACATCCGAGCTACCGGAAATAAACCATAAAAGTTCATGTAGTAATAACTTAAATGGCATTTTCTTAGTGGTCAGGAGAGGGAAGCCAAAGCGTAGATCAAACCTCACCTGATAACCAAATAAAGCTTTTATGTCATGGATTCCACGAGTTGGCTTAGTTTTGCCATCTTTTAAAATATCAGCCATCAGTTTTAGATATTGATACTCAGGGTGCACTTCTAACTCCTTGCTTTTATATTCTACACCACCAAACGCTTGACGCTTTTGCCGCTCATCTCAAGCATTTTCAGAGCGTAGCCGTCACTATGATCATTAGCGTAAACAAACTCAGTGATATTGGTCTGACCAAGCATGCGGGCACATGTTGGACATGGTAAAACACTGATAAAAAGACTGGTGTTTGTTAGGTTAATTTTCTGACTCATAACTTTAAGTAAGAGTGACATTTCAGCATGTACAGTATCATAGTGATTCAAGTCCTGTGATTGGGCAAAATTCTCTTCTCGAGCAGCACCGTAATGCATCGCATACGTCTCAAAGGGGACAATGATATTGTGTGAACTGCTTATATATTTATATTTACCACCTGTCTTCTTGCCCAATACTGCACCAATCTGGTAACCAGCATAGTCATATGACTGTGAGGCTACTTGATTGACTAATCTCATCATTTCTATAGGGCTCATAGATGCGGAAGTCTTTAGGACTATTGTCTTTATATTTTCGACGTAGCCTCGGGCCTCTGCCTCATTCGTAAACGGAGAAAGAAGCTTATAGTCAGCCTGTTTCTTTAGAAGGATGTGATACTCTGGCCGATAGTGGAGAGCATGATACCAAGAGCCCCGTATAAACAAGAGCTTTTTAAAATCGACTTTTTCCAAAATATATGGCAGGTCTCTTTGTGAATACTCCAAAATAAAAATCTTGTTTTTCAGTTTTTGACTATTAACTTTTTCAATAGTTTCTTTTACTTCCTTCAGCCTGAGCATTGTAAA
>DASRGY010000012.1:0-12889 GCA_035650795.1 Saccharimonadales bacterium (SeqCode) | reverse complement strand
AAAAAGGAACGGAGAATCGAACAGGCTAATCTGGAGGATGTGTTTATTAATTTGACCGGGAAGGGGCTACATGACTAGGCGCAGTCACTCGCTCTTTACTATCTCTACCTTTGCCAAGGTTAGTATCCGCCGGTACTTCCGTGATCGCGTAGCTTTGTTTTTCACAGTTTTGTTTCCCCTAATATTTTTATTTGTGTTTGGTAGCTTTAGTAAGAGTAATGATATATCTTTCCATATCGCCTTGATTAATCAGAGCCGTGAGCAGTTTGCTCAGCAATTTGTAACTGATATTAAGAATAACAATACCTTTAAAGTAGATAAGGGTGCAGACTCCTTAGCTAAAGCTAAAGATAAAATGAGCCGTAGCGAAGTTGATGTTGCTATTTTATTGCCGCCCGATTTTGGTGTTGTTAAAGGTGGTTTACCTACTGGACAGGCACAGATTTATTTTGACGAAAATAACGATCAGGCAGCTCGAACAATCCAGTCGGTACTGCAAGGAGAGTTTGAATCCATCAATTCTAAACTGGTTAAAACCGTTACTCCGTTTAGCGTTAGGGCTCAGTCGACTAATAGTAAGGGCCTTACCAGGCTGGACTATACTGTGGCTGGACTAATCGGTTTTTCGATTTTGGGCCTGGGCATTTTTGGTCCAGTTAATTACTTTCCGCAGATGAAGAAGCAAGGCGTATTGAGGCGATTACACATTACGCCTCTAAGAGTGTGGGAATTTTTTGTCTCAAGCGTTTTATCTAATTCAGTTATCGGTTTGTTTTCAATTGCCATAATGATAGCCGTTGCTACAGCAGTATTCCACTTTCATATTATCGGTAATTACCTGGAGCTAGCAGTCGTTATCGTGTTGGGCATATTAATGATTTTTGGAATTGGCTTGGCTATTGGCGGCTGGGCCAAAAATGAAAATCAAGCAGCACCGCTAGCAAATATCATTGTCTTCCCCATGATGTTTCTATCTGGTACGTTCTTTCCACGCTTCTTGATGCCGGAGTGGTTGCAGCATATTACGACTTTTTTACCCCTAACTCCTGTGATTGATGCTATAAGGCTAGTGGCCACAGAGGGAAAGCATCTTGGTGAGATTGGTCCGCAGTTGGGCCTGGTTGCTATCTGGACAGTAATAATTTATGCCATCGCATTCCGGGTCTTTAGATGGGAATAAACTTAATAAGTTAAGCATTTTGTTCTAGAACCTAAAACTTCTAGCATTTATACTTAGTTTGAATGAATCAATGGCTAACGCGCGCAAACAAGCGTATTTCACTGCCTAGTGCGGCGGCGCTTCTTATCGGTGCTTCTCTTATCGGGCAGTTGTTAGGATTTATGCGAACTCAGATTATTAACGGTAATTTTAATAGTCCGGGGCACATAACTACCGATGCCTATTTTGCGGCGTTTAAAATTCCCGACTTCTTTTTCTACACCATCGCAGCCGGTGCACTCGGCGTAGCCTTCATGCCATTTTTAACTGACAAGTTAGAGCATGGCAATAAACAAGCAATTTGGCGCCTAACTTCAGGCCTACTCAACCTGCTAAGCATATTAATGGCAATTGTTGGCATAATTATGCTGGTTTTTACTGAACCACTTCTTAGGCTTGTAGTCGGCCATAATCTAAGCCCCCAACAAACTCACGATGCCGTTACCATCATGAGGATTATTTCTCTTAACCCCCTGCTTTTTACAATTTCAGGTATTTTGACCAGCTTACAGCAGACCTTTGGCCGTTTTTTCTTTTATGCAACGGTGCCGATTATTTATAACGTCTGCATAATTGCCAGTGTCTATATTTTTCGGGATAGTCTTGGTTTGATCGGACTTGGAATTGGAGCTTTAGCCGGGGCTTTATTGCAGCTTCTGGTTGTCTGTCTTGGGTTAGTAGGACTGAACTTTAAATGGCGTCCAGTTATTAACTTTCGTAGCCCTGACTTTAGACAGATTTTGCGCAACCTGCCTGCGCGGTCAATTGATCAAGGCATCGACTCTATTAACTCAATAGTAGAAACTAACCGTGCTAGTGTACTAGGTCAGGGAAGCATTACTTTCTATGAAAATGCCTATACATTGCATCTGGTACCAATACTTTTATTTGGTACAGCTATTTCCACCGCTGCTTTCCCTCGTCTCAATGAACGCTTATCGCAGGGGCGCCCTGATCTTTTCCGCCGAGACTTCCTGCAGGTTCTCAGAGTACTGATTTGGATTATCTTACCGGTGGCGGTTATTACTTTCTTTGCCCGGGGTTACTTTGCCCGCTTAATATACAAAAATCTAGCGCCGGAAATTGCTATAATCTTAGGCTTCCTGGTCGGTGCGATTATTTTTCGAACGCTTTACTCCATAATTTCACGCTACTTTTATGCAAATAAAGATACCCTAACTCCTCTGATCGTGTCATTATTTACTATTGGCCTCAACATATATTTAGCCTTTAGGTTGGCCAAACCTATAGATCTTGGTGGCTATGGAATTGCCGGCCTAGCTATAGCGCAGTCGATTGTTGCAGCTGTTGAAGTTGTCATCTTGACTCTTATTATGCTTGCTCGGGACCACAAACTGTTTGATAACGAGTTCTGGAATGGCGTTGCTAGAACACTATCTTTAACTGGTTTTACAGCCATGACGGCTTACTTGATGGTGCATATATTCCCATTAGAAGTTACAGATAGGGGGTTTGTAACCCTAGGTACCAAACTCTTTCTGATAATTGCGCCAACGCTTATAGTGCACATAACGGTTTCGGCACTTTATGGCCTGGAGGAAGTTCAGCCGGTGTTGACTAAAATCCGTCAGATCATGCTCAAACCCGTCCGCATCCAATAAGGATTTTGCCTCACGTCAATCTGTTACCTCTGTTATACTAAGGCCTAATGGATCAGGGACAGATTCGTAATTTTTGTATTATTGCTCATATTGACCATGGAAAAAGCACATTAGCTGACCGGCTAATGGAATTGACTGGCACAGTTGAAAAGCGCCAAGTCCATGAACAAATGCTTGACCGAATGGATTTGGAGCGTGAGCGAGGTATAACCATTAAGCTTGCTCCTGTGCGCATGAAGTACAAAGACTACGAACTAAACCTTATAGATACTCCAGGTCATGTGGATTTTAGCTACGAGGTTAGCCGATCTTTAGAGGCTGTTGAAGGGGCAATCCTGGTAGTCGATGCTACCCAAGGCATCCAGGCTCAAACACTATCAAATATTTACTTAGCTTTGGCTGCTGACCTTAAAATCATTCCTGTCCTTAACAAGATTGATCTGCCGGCAGCTGATGTTGAAAGAGTGAGAGCCGAAGTCGTCAGCCTGCTTGGTTGCAAGCAGGACGATGTTATTTTGGTAAGCGCCAAAACCGGCGAAGGAGTAGGCTCTATTTTGGATAGGTTAGTTTCTGATATCCCAGCTCCTGTTGGTAAGGCTGAAAAGCCTCTCCGGGCGCTAATTTTTGATAGTTATTACGACGATTATCGGGGTGTGGTGCTATACGTCCGAATAGTCGATGGTCTTTTAAAGAGAAATTCAGTGATTAAGATGATGGCTAGTAGTGCGGAAGGTTCGGCATTAGAAGTTGGCTATTTGCACCCAGATATGTTGGTCGCGGAGAAACTGCAGACGGGCGAGATAGGCTACATTGTTACCAATTTTAAACGGGCTAGTGAGGCTAGAGTCGGCGACACCGTAACCCTTATTAGCAGCTCGGCGGATAACCCCCTGCCTGGCTACAAAGATATCCACCCATTTGTTTACGCTGGTTTTTTTCCTACAAGTAACGAGCAGTTCCAGGAGCTTAAGGAAGCAGTTGAAAAGCTGAGCCTTAGTGACTCGTCTTTGCAATATACCAGCGAAAATTCGCCGGTGCTAGGCTTTGGGCTGCGACTTGGCTTTCTTGGGCTATTGCATATGGATATTGTTCGTGAGCGACTGGAGCGTGAGTATAACCTAGACCTTATTGTCACTAATCCCTCCACTGATTATCAAGTTAAGCTGCAGAATGGAGAAAATACAGACATAAAGTCGGCAGCCGAGCTGCCAGACATGAGTCAGGTAGCAGAAATCCGTGAACCATGGATAAGGGGTGAAATAGTATGCCCAACAACATTCGTAGGCGCGGTTTTGCAGTTGATTGTCAGTGCCCGTGGGTTACACAGAAGTATTAATTATGTTGACGCACAACTTGCTGTCATTGACTTTCAAGCACCACTTGCAAACCTGATCACAGATTTTTATGATCAGTTAAAAAGTCTGACCAGCGGTTATGGCTCTTTTAATTATGAGCTGGCGGATTATCGAACTGAAGATTTAGTAAGACTGGATCTATATATCGCCGGTGAAAGAGTTGATGCGTTAAGTATTATTGTGCACCGTAGTGAAGCCGAAAGGGTGGGGCGTGTCACCGTAGTGAAGCTAAAAGAGGTAATCCCACGGCAGCAATTTAAAGTTAGCCTGCAGGCTGCTATTGGCGGTAAGTTTATCGCTCGTGAGGATATAAGTGCCTACCGAAAGGACGTTACAACCGGTTTGTATGGTGGTGATGTTACTCGTAAGAAGAAGGTACTGGAGAAGCAGAAGAAGGGTAAAGAACGGCTAAAGCGCTTTGGCAAAGTAGATATTCCGGCTGAAGCCTTTGCCGTGATGCTGAGGAGAGATTAGGATGACTTACAAGGAGTTTTTGCTCAAACTCCCCAAATTAGTTAAGGGTTACAAGCCTGCACCGAATGTCCGGCGGAAAATCGCAAAACTGGACCTGCTTATGGTGGTCGGTCCATCGGGCGTAGGCAAAACAACACTTATTAAAAAGTCAGGCTTTAGATATGTTCCATCAGACAATACACGCCAGCCCCGTCAGGGGGAAAAAGCGGGCATAGATTTTTATTTTCGTAAAGATTACCAGAAGATCATTAACGAGATAAAATCAGGCCAATTTGTACAGATAGCTATTGATTCGGGAGGAGATTTAAAAGCCACAAGAGCAAACTCGTACCCCAGTGAAGGCATTATAGTCATGGCTATTGTAGCCGATGTAATACCAATCTTTAGAAAATTAGGATTTAATAAAACGACAAGTGTTTTTATCACCCCACCTTCGTACCAAGAGTGGATGAGACGTTTGGCGGTCCATCAGGTATCTGAGAAGCAGTTAATTAAGCGGTTGGCAGAGGCGCGGCGGTCCTTTGAGTTTGCACTAGCTGATAAAGACATACATTTTATACTCAACGATGACATCGAATTGGCGGTGGCGCAGCTTCATGATGTTTTGAATAGCAAGGATGATTTAAACCGTGAAGAAAACGCTCGGTTAGTAGCCTCATCGCTAATGGCTCAATTACCTAAGTAAGGCGTCTATTGATAAAATAGCTATATGTTAGGTGTCACCCTCAGACATTATCTAGATTTTAAAAATGTACTTGAGAACTATAAGGTTTCTGATAGAGCAAAAAGCGCCTTAGAGGGTTTAAAAGTAGTCTTGCTTTTGGCTCCTACTTCCACCGGGCGTAATACGATTATTCAGGACTTACTCCAGAGCGGCAAATATTATTATTTGGTCTCAGATACCACCCGTAAACCACGCGTAAATGACGGCGTCCCAGAAGTAAACGGGCGTGAGTATTGGTTTAGGACAGAAGAAGAATTTTTGGAAGACTTAAAAAAAGGCGAATACTTAGAAGCTGAACTGATCCATGACCAACAAGTGTCAGGTATTAGTATTCGCGAATTAGAGAAGGCCCGACAGGAAAATAAAGTGGCAATTACGGATATAGATATTGAAGGCGTGCACAATGTCTTACGCACCAAAGAGGATGCGATTGTAGTAATGTTACTGCCACCGAGTTTCGAGGAGTGGATGCGTCGTATCAGTAGTCGCGGCAAAATGCAGGACGAGGAGTTAAAGCGCCGTCTTCAAACTGCTAAAAGGATATTCGAGGATGGCCTTAAACAGGATTATTACCACTTTGTAATTGCTGGCGACATAAAACAATCAGCATTAACAATTGATGCAATAACCGAGGGGAAACTTAACCCTCAAGAAGGTCAGACGCACGGCATAATAGAACGTTTGCAATATGACCTGGACCAAAAACTTGAGGCGATGCGTACTATCTGAATTGGCACTCTTGACATGCTATTGCCAACTCTTGTAAACTAGCACTCAGATACATGGAGTGCTAGCTAGTGACAAGTAGACAAGAAAAGATATTAGCCGCAGTTGTTGAACAGTACGCCGAAGTAGCCAGCCCGGTCGGTAGCAGCTTGCTGGCGAAGGCCTTCGGGGTTTCTAGTGCGACTATTCGCTCAGAAATGGCTGACTTGGAAAACATGGGCTATATAATGCAACCACATACCAGTGCCGGAAGAGTCCCAACTGATAAGGGCTACCGTCATTACGTTAACAAATTATCGGTTTCTAATAAGGATGTTGATCACGACAGAAGGGCTGAGCGGGCTTTAGCCGCGCGGGTCAGTGGTGGGGGAGTACCGGAGCGGACTATTAGAAACACAGTTGATACACTAGTAGAACTAACTCACAACTTAGGATTGGCCACTATCGGAGATCAGCTTTATATGAGTGGTTTATCTAATCTGTTTGGCCAGCCGGAATTTATGCACCCGGGCCAAGTCCAGGAGGTTGCGAGGCTTCTGGACAATCTGGAGCCCTGGCTGCAGGAAGCGGCTTTAAATAAGCCTCTAAATGTCTATATTGGTCAAGAAAACCCTATAGGACGTGGCGCAGGCTGCTCATTAATAATTAGTCGTTTTCGCAGTCCATTTTCTGACCGAAGTTATATTGGCGTTCTTGGGCCGACCAGACAAAGTTATCGGGACGTAATGACCTTAGTTGGCCGTGCCGGCCATGCTTTGGAGGACACATTATATGTTTGATAGCACTAGAAAGACTAGGCATGACTAAAAAGATATCAGTTCAAGAACTTGAGCAAAAGATTGCAGAGCTAACTGAGGCACTTCAGCGTGAGCGTGCAGATTCTATTAATCTCCGCCGACGGATAGATGAAGAACGAGCGCAACTAGCTGATTTTTATAAGGCTATGGTAGTCCGGGAGCTCCTGCCTGCTATAGATAATCTTGAACGAGCCTTGATGCATGTACCGAAGGATCTTAAAGACCATGACTATGTTAAAGGGGTCCAGGGTGTTGTAAAACAATTTGAGCAGTGTTTTAAGCAATTAGGCGTACAGCGTATTAAGGCTGTAGGAGAAGACTTTGACCCGCGCCTACACGAAGCTGTCCATATGGAAGACGCTGGAGGCGATAAAGAGCTGATCTCGGAGGAATTGCAGCCCGGCTATCTTCTAGGCAATGAAGTAATCCGACATGCCACAGTTAAAGTAAAGATGGAGAAAGGTAAGTAATATGAGTGACATTGAACGCGTAACTGTTCGAATTAATCCACAGAATAGACTAGTAGACATAAATGACCCTGGCTATCAAAAGAATTGGGTCAGTGAGTTTGAAAAACTAAGATCCCAGAGAGAAAAAGAACTTGCAGAAGCTGTTAGGGCGGGTGAAATAGAAATCCAGGCTAATCCTCATGACCCTCGAGCAAACACAGTGGAAAGAGCGATCCATTTGCATGCTCACGCAGCGGCCGAGCAAGACATGAAAGACTGGGCTGTATTAGGAGGTATAGGCATGGTAGGAGCGGATGAGTTATCGGATCATGGAAGAGTTATTCAATATGTAGATGATACCGATGTTCCGGTGTTTGGTCATGTAGTTGTAGAAGAATCTAAAGCAGCCTAAACAAGGAGGTATAAATGGCAAGGATAATAGGGATCGATCTAGGAACAACTAACTCGGCAATGGCCGTAATGCAGGCGGGTAAAGCTGAGATTATCGCTAATTCAGAAGGTGGGCGTACTACTCCTAGCGTGGTAGCTATCAACAAAAATAACGAGCGCTTGGTTGGTCAGGTAGCTCGCCGACAGATGGTAACTAATGCTAAAAACACTATCTACGAAGTAAAACGCTTAATTGGTCGCCGTTTTGAAGACAAAGAAGTCCAGCGTGATCTTAAACTTATGGGCTATGAAATCGTAAAATCCGGCACCGGAGTCAAAGTTAAGCTGGGGGACAAAGAATACAGCCCTGAAGAAATCAGTGCCATGATTTTAGGTAAACTTAAAGCCGATGCTGAGAAATTCTTAGGCCAACCTGTAACCGAGGCTGTAATCACCGTACCAGCTTACTTTGATGATAGCCAACGTCAGGCAACCAAAGACGCCGGAAAGATTGCCGGACTTGAAGTTAAGAGGATCATTAACGAGCCAACGGCGGCAGCTTTAGCCTATGGTTTAGACAAAGCCGAGAAAAAAGATGAAAAAATTGCTGTTTATGATCTTGGCGGAGGCACCTTCGATATCTCAATTCTAGAACTAGGTGATGGAGTTTTTGAGGTCAAAAGTACCAATGGCGATACCCACTTAGGGGGTGCTGATTTTGACCGTGCAATAATTAACTACCTAGCTGAAGAATTTAAGAAAGAGAGCGGTATAGACGTTACAGACGACAAAGCTGCTATGCAGCGTTTGCGTGATGAAGCCGAAAAAGCCAAGATAGAACTTTCAACGGCGAATGAAGTAGATATAAACCTGCCATTCTTGACTGCTGACGCAGAGGGCCCTAAGCATTTCGAGCACAAACTTAGCCGCGCTAAGCTCGAGAGCTTGGTCGGCGATTTAATTGAAAAAACTGCCGGGCCTTGCGAGAAAGCTCTAAAAGATGCCGGTTTAAGCGCTTCAGATATTGATGCCGTAGTACTAGTTGGTGGCATGACACGTATGCCAGCTGTGCAGAAGAAGGTTAAAGATATCTTTGGTAAAGATCCGATGCAAGGCGTAAATCCTGATGAAGTTGTTGCAGTAGGGGCTGCAATCCAAGCCGGTGTCTTGCAGGGTGATGTTAAAGACGTACTATTACTTGATGTCACGCCTCTTAGCTTAGGTATCGAAACACTCGGAGGGGTGACTACCAAGCTAATTGATCGTAATACAACTATTCCGACCAGCAAAAACGAGACATTCTCTACTGCTGCAGATAATCAAAATAGTGTAGAAATCCATGTCCTGCAAGGAGAGCGGGAGCTAGCTGCTGACAATAAAAGTTTGGGCCGGTTTGTGCTTGACGGTATCCCGCCAGCTCCACGAGGCGTTCCCCAAATTGAGGTAACCTTTAACATAGATGCTAATGGCATCTTAAACGTTACTGCCAAAGATAAGGGTACTAGTAAAGAACAAAGTATTACTATCCAAAACAGTAGCGGATTGTCTAAAGACGAAGTCGAAAAGGCTGCCAAGGATGCTGAAGCCCATGCCGAAGAGGACAAGAAAAAACGCGAAGCAATCGAAGCAAAGAACATGCTTGAAAACGCTATTTACCAGGCCGAAAAGATGAAGACAGACTATAAAGACAAACTATCTGAAGAGGATGTTAAGACGATTGATGATGCGGTTAAAGAAGCCAAAGGCAAGGCTGAGTCAACAGATAAGGAAGAGCTCGAAAAAGCCGGTAAAGATTTAAGCGATAAGATTATGCCTATTGGTGCCAAAATGTACGAATCTGCACAGAAAGATGCTAAACCAGAGGATGAAGATGGCAGAAAAACGGAAGATAAAAAGTCCGACAAAGATGAACCTATCGAAGGTGAAGTTGTAGAAGACCCGTCAGAAGGTTCAGGACCTGATGGTAAGAAAGAAAAATAGTGAAGCCGGTTAACGTTGTGCGCTACTTACTGCTACCAGCAGTTACTTTAGTACTCGGAGTTAAACTAGGTATTAGGTATGCTCAAGACCATTATGTAATAAAGGATAAGAAATTTATCGAAGGTGAAGTTGTGAAAAATGACTGAAAGATCAGAGCAAGTACATCCTTCTGAAATTTTTGGAGGAAAGTTTAGAAGTACCATACAGAGAATTGGAGATACATATGATGATGAGAATGTCCATATGCTTGGTTTTGATATTATGGACTCCACTGGTGATGAGAGATCCGGACTTGAAGCTCAGTTGGTGGTCTATCTGGCAGCAAGATATGCATTATTCCCGGAAGAATCGAAAATTATCACAGATTCTTTAAGAGAAGATAATGGTTTTGCAGAGTTTGAATCAATAGTTGCCGGACAATTTCCCGATACTGAGGTTGATACGATAATAGTAATTGATCCACGAAAAATAGGAGAACTTGACTCTCGATTAGCTGCCTATTTAGAGGGTGAGAGGACTGATATCTTCAACAGAATCTACTTGGAACTAGTTGCCGCTTGTGGCGGCGATAAAGAGTTGGCACAAGATGTACTGCACGGTTGCATTGAGAGGTTTACCCAGTCGAAGAGGCAATTAGATGGCTAAAAGAGATTACTATGAAGTTCTTGGAGTAAGTAAAAATGCCTCCCCAGATGAAATAAAGAAAGCCTTTAGGCGACTAGCAATCGAACATCATCCGGATAGGGGTGGAAACGAGGAAAAGTTTAAGGAACTTAATGAAGCTTACGAAGTTTTAAAAGACTCTGATAAGCGCAAGCGCTACGACCAGTTTGGCCACGCTGGTGTAGGTACCAGCGCAGCTAGTGATGGTGGTAATCCATTTGCTGGTTTTGGCGGATTTAGTAATGCCGGGGGGCAGGAGTTCAATTTTGACTTTGGCGATCTTGGCCTGGGTGATATTTTTGATAATTTTTTTGGTACAGACTTTGGTAGGGGAGGTAGGCGACAGAATCGCGGACGGGATGTAGAAACTGATATAGAAATTACTTTTGAGCAAGCTGTATTTGGTACAGAAGCCGAACTCCGGCTGAATTTAGAAGATTTTTGTGAGCATTGCAAAGGCACAACTGTTGAGCCAGGCCACGAGCTAAAGACCTGTGATGAATGTGGCGGACGTGGTCAGGTTACCAGAGTGACAAAGACAATTTTTGGCAATATCCAGCAGGCAACCACCTGCCCTAAATGTCGCGGCACTGGAAAGACTCCTGAAAAAGTTTGTAGTGTTTGTCATGGTAGGGGCACTCAGCGCCACAACCAGACCATTAATCTTAAGATTCCTGCCGGCATAGACGATGGCGCGACGATTAGACTTAGAGAACACGGTGAAGCTATCTCTAATGGTGCAAAAGGAGATTTATACGTCAATGTGAAAGTCAAACCTCATAAAAAATTCACTCGTGAAGGTGAATTGATCCTTTCCAGCGAGCACATAAATATGGTTGATGCAGCCTTAGGTACCGAGATTGATGTGGAAACTGTAGACGGTGGCGTGAAGATGAAAATCCCTATGGGCACTCATAGCGGTACAGACTTTAAATTGACTGGTCACGGCGTGCCTAACCTCAACCGTGGTGGCGTTCGCGGTGCACACATTGTTACTGTGCTGGTGGATACACCAACAAAGCTTTCCAAGGAACAAAAAGATTTGCTTGAAAAATTAAAAAAGACCGAAGGTAAGAGGCGTATTTTCGGCTAAGCTATCTTTTTGAAGATTATCGATTTCTAACTGCCGGTGCTCGCTGTGACTTGGCATCGTATAGGTTGATATCAGCTTTAGCTATCGCTGAATCAGCAGTATCGGTGCTATTTAAGACGTATACTCCAAACGATATACCTGTGCGCAAACTAATCTGCCGATCCCTGAACTCATCAGGTAGTTTTTCTTTAAAAACAGGGTCTCCAGACAGTCGCTGGACTGCAAAGGATGCAGACTCACTTAATTTGGCTGCTGCAATCTGGGCTCTTTGTTCAGGAGTTAATTCAGGTCCGGGTGCTTGAACAGTAAATGTTGTGCTTGGCCTGAGATCTACGATGGCCGCAAATTCATCGCCACCGGTGCGGGCCACATAAGCCTCTCTTAGACTATGTCTCATAGACTGGCCAATGGATGCAAGTACAACGTCACCAGCAGGATGGCCGAACGTATCGTTTACTTCTTTAAAGTAGTCTAAATCACCCACCAGCAAGGCTGACAAATCATCATGACGTCTTAGGCTACCTAAAGTAGTATTTAGTTTTTCAATAAAAGCACGCCGATTTGGCAAACCAGTAAGCGCATCTGTCCTAGCCTCTTGACGGCTTCGTTGCCCACGCTGCCTTTCAATTAAGGTTTCGGCAGCTCGACGCTCCGACTCACGCTGCAGTTGGACACCAATTTCCAAGGCCCCAATTAACATAGCCGTAAGTCTGTTTTGCACTGCATAAGGTCCTTTATATTTGTCGAATTCGTGGGACATATTATATATTATATCATTAAAACTGTACTTTTGTCAAAGATGGTTGTGTTTATTTGATGAGATATTAAAATAAAACTGATGAGTAATAAGCAGAAACAAACCGGATTTATACCTATGATTATTCTATTTATTTTAATTCTGGGAGCTATTATCTGGTTCGCCTACTCAAAAGTCTCACAGTCCCACTAATTTTTCGTACAGATTGTTGTATTCCTCTACCATCTTATTAATGTCAAAGTTTTCTGCAAATTTTCGACAATACCGCCTATCAATCCGACTGATATTTTTTACAGCTCCTATAAATTCCTCTTGCGACCCCACAACAAATCCACTTTTTCCGTCTTCGACTAACTCTTTTGAAGCACCTATATCACTGATTATCACGGGAGTTCCGCAAGCTTGAGCTTCTACCGTTACTTGCCCGAAGGCCTCTCTCGATTGCGAAGGAAAGATAAAGGCTTTTGCTTTGGCTAAGTGCCTAGCCACCTCTGCTTGTGGCTTTGGACCTAAGTAACTTATCCGATTACCGTCAACATAAGGCAGGGTTTTTTGCCAGTATGATTGGTCAACGTTATTAACCTTGCCGATTATATCTAGCCCTTCATTAGCCGCCCGCGCAATTTCTACTGCCTCAAGT
>DASRGY010000011.1:0-16086 GCA_035650795.1 Saccharimonadales bacterium (SeqCode) | reverse complement strand
CATTTGCTTTTGAAAAAAATCACTCTAGAGCTTCCAGAGTGATTTTTCCTAAAAACCGTTCTATTACATCGGCATGGTTTCGTACACACACACCGCACCGTCATCTGAACCTAGGCTGGGGCAACCCTTTGACATTTCTATTGCCTCATCTAGGCTTTCTGCCTTAACAATCGAGTAGCCAGTAGGTACCGGATCTTTAACATCACTTACGCCGCTCTTCATTACGGCTTTCCCACCTTTAAAAGGATTGCCTGTATCAACAATCTTGTCGCCTAGTTTTCCAAACCAAGCTTTCCATTCGTCCATGCCACCTTCCATACCGTAGTATAGGTACACAAAATTTTTCATTTTTTTCCTTCCTGCTCCATTAGAGCTTAATTATTTAACATTCTCTACCCCGTTCACGGGGAGGTCGTGTCCAAAGTTATTCACTCAGGCCGGCTATGTAATTCTCCAGTGTCTCTTTGTCACTACCCCAATCGGTATTAAATTGCATAATCCAATCCTGAGTTTCTTTAAGTGATCTTCGATTAAGTGCCAGAAAGTTAACTCTCCCAACTTTTTTGCGTTGGATAAGTTTGGCTTTTTCTAGTAATCGAATGTGCTTATGTATCGCTGGTAGCGACAGCTTAAACTCCTTAGCTAACTGGCTTACGGTTGCCGGCCGAAAAGCCAACGCATGAATCATTCCGCGTCGCTTTCCGTAGCCTAAGGCCGTAAAAGCTGCATCCAAATTTGGGGAGTTATATGCTTCAATCATACTTAACCTACTGGTTAAGTATATAGAGCAAACTAACCTTTGTCAAAATAACAGATGTAAAAGTATACTATTTTACGGAGAGATGCAGGAGTGGTTGAACTGGACGCTCTCGAAAAGCGTTGTGCCCTTTCGGGCACCGTGGGTTCGAATCCCACTCTCTCCGCCAGATTAGCTATTCGGTATTGGCCACCAGGAATGGGCATAGACGTCATTTAAGATGGTGTGGGCCATATCACTATTTAAATCAAGCCAACCGGGAGTGCTGTAATTTGTAATTTGGTAGGGAGTCAGAGTGGCCTCAATCAGTTTAGTTCCATCAAAAGTTGCTGTAAGCATTGTGCCTTGAGTTGTCGGTACACTCCATTCTTGATCGAAGACGAAATTACCCAGACTGTATGTAATAAGCTTGTCTTTGTACCACTCAATTCCCTGCACCCAATGTGGATGAGTACCTAGAATTAGGTCTGCACCGGCATCTATGGCTCTATGAGCTACTTCACGCTGCTCATCGTTAGCGTCATGGGTATATTCTGTCCCCCAATGATAATAGACAAAAACCATGTCGGCTTGGCTTTTAGCCTTTTTAATATCAGCCTCCATAGCTTGTATATAAGACTCATCAAACGGGTACCAAGGCTTTATCTTAATCACCGCTACGCCTTCAGTAGTATCGGTAGCCTCTGGTGTTCCTGGGATAGCATCGTAACCTAAAACAGCGATTTTAAGACCGTGCGTAGTTATTATCTTTGGTGTATGCGCCTCAGTAGCGTTTTGGCCGCCGCCAAAGTAAGCAATGCCGTTAGCAGTTAAATTATTGAGCATGCCATTGAAGCCCACAGACTCAGTGAAACTATGATTATTCGCCAGATTAACCGCATCAATGCCGCTTTCAGTTAGCCCAGCCATAGCCTTAGCCGGAGAATTGAAGGTAAAACCTTCCTCAGGATAAGGGATGCCATCAGCAATGGTACATTCCAGGTTGGCTAACGTCACGTCAGTAGATTTTAGACGATCGTGTACTTTACTAAAGGGTAATGTAAAGTCATTAGCTACCCGCATGGCACGGTAGACGTATCGGCCTTCAATAATGTCGCCAATGGCATTGAGTGTCCATTGCTGGTTGCTGCTGGGCTGAAGGGCTTTAGCCAGAGGTTTAATAAAAGCTGAGGCGTCAGTTCCGGCAATCTTATCTAATTGTGTGCCCAGATATAGATTGGTGTTTGACTGTGCCTGTACTATTTTCTCTCCAGAAAGTTTTTCCGGCACCCCCGTAGAAGTCGATGAAATAGGCAATGAGTGCTTTAGCGCATTTGGGCCAATTATTAACTCAGCTGTTTTGATGTTAGACGGACGCCCTATAAGGCCTTTGTCTTTTAAGTATTTCTCGATTTCTGGCTGGAACTTGGTTTGATCAGAGGAATTATCGAAGTAAATTGTAATCGGTCGGGTTTCAGCTGGCTGAAGATCTTGGGATCTAAGGAGCAGTTCACCGGAAATTATTGACAATAAGAAAATTAAATAAGCTAAAAGCCAAAGCCAGCCCCTCTTCGATATTCTGCGGCCCCATATCCGCGTCATCTTAACTTCATTATACATTTCATTCTGCTATCATTACTTTTATGGGTAAAGGCGTAATTGCATTACTGGCTGCAATCTCAGGTACTGTCTGGATTTATAACAAGTTCATGAAGAACACCGGCAACCTGACTCAGCGTTCTATGATAGCTGCCGGTGCTGCCGGCCTTGTTATCTTTATTGTGCTCCTGATAGTTCTTAGCTTAATTGGTTTTTAGATGTCAGATAGCATCTTTACGAAAATAATTAGAGGCGAAGTGCCATCTCATGAGATTTATGAAGACAATAAGACTTACGCCTTTTTAGACATTCAGCCAATAAAGGCGGGGCATGTACTAGTTGTGCCAAAAACTCAAAAGGATATTTGGGATTTATCAGAAGAAGATTACCTAGCACTTATGTCTACCGTTAAGAAAGTTGCCCGCCGAATCAGAGAAGTTCTAAATCCAAAGCGGGTTGGAGTACAGATCGTCGGAGTTGATATTAATAATCATGCTCATATACACGTCTTCCCCTTCAATAATATGGGCGAATATCGCGGGATCCCGCAACCAGCCACAGATGGCGAACTAGCCCAAATGGCCAAAAAGCTTAAATTCTAGGACATAAAATTCAAAACTAGCCTTTTATTGCTATTTCCTATGTCCTAAGTCTTATTTCCTTGATATTATATGGCTATATGGGGTGGAGTTTTGAGTGGTGTTATGGATGAGAAAGCTTTAGGAAAAAGACTCCAACTGGCCCGCAAGCGAGCAGGCCTGACTCAACAGGAGTTATGCCAGAAAGCGGGGCTCTCTTACTCTACTCTGGCCAAAATTGAGCGGGGAGCTATCCGTTCGCCATCTGTGTTCACCGTTGCCTCTATAGCCCAAGCAACAAACACAGCTATAGAAGATCTACTCGATCTAGCATCCCGAGGCCTCAATACTTCAATGCCAACCAAGAAACGTTCAAAGAGCGGGATCACATTTGTTTATATGGACATTAATGGCACGCTAATAAGATTTCCGCATAAAGCTTTTACTGAAGTAGCCAAGATAGCAAACCAGCCTACAGATATGGTAGAGACATTCTTCTGGCGTCACTATGATCCAGTAAATTCAGGTCAAATTACCACTGCTGAGTTTAATGATGCCTTTGGTAAAGATCTGGGACTAGAAAATTTTGATTGGAATAAATACTACTTTGACAGTCTTGAGCCAATCCACGGAATGGAAGACCTTGTAAAATGGGTCGCTAGCAATTACGAAATTGGCATCTTCACAAACAGCATGCCGGGTTCAATAGATGAGCTAAAAAAGCGTGGGATGCTTCCGGATGTCAATTACGCAGCGATTGTAGATTCTTCTAAGTTGGGTTTGGTTAAGCCCGATCCCCGGATATACGAGAAAGCTGAAGAGTTGGCAGCAGTAGAAGTTAAGGAGATTTTACTAGTTGATGATCTAAGACCCAACTTAGTTACAGCCGACCGTGAAGGTTGGCAGACCATCTGGTCAGACGAGGTAAATCCTGAAGATACTATTACCCGAATCAAAGAGGCCCTCGACTTTTAAGAAACTTCGGTGAACGTCTTTATATCCTCTTCGATCTTGGCCAGAATAGCTTTTTCAGCCTCCAACTGTGACTGGCTCTGCTCCACTAATACTTTTGGGGCCTTATCTTTATAGGCTTCATTAGCTAAACGGCCTTCTAGGGCTTCTAGAGCTTTCTGGTGAGTCATTTTATCCCGCTCAAGCTTAAGCAAGTATTGTTTGGCAGTTTCTCTATCTACATCAAGCCATACATCATGGCTAGTTACCGTTAGATGCAGGCCATGAGGATTGTCAGTTTGTTTGACTTCTCCCAGCGAGGCCAGTTTTTTAATTAACTCAGAGTTATCAGAGACTATTGTTTCTTTACCGTAATAAAGTAGCGGTCTCTTTAGACTTAATGCTGACATAACCCGTCTAGCTTCAGCGACTATTAAAATAACATCTTCAAATTCTTTTGCTTTGGCTTTGTCTGCTCCTTCCGGTTTTGGCCAAGCCTGAATAGCTAGCAGATTATCTATTTCCCAGGCTAGTGTCTGCCAAATGGTCTCAGTTACAAACGGCGCAAAAGGATGAACCAGCTTTAAAGCAGATTCTAAAATGTAGGCCAGAAACGCCGGGTTTAGATCCGTTTTTGAGGCTTCTATATACCAATCCGCCAGATCATCCCAGACAAAATGATAAACAGTCTCATAAGCTTCGCTTAATCTATAATTTTCAAGATAGTCAGAGGTTTGTTTGGCAGAGATACTTAACTTGTTAAGTATCCAGTGGTCAGCAATCGACTCGGGTTTTGAGTCTGCTCGAATGCTATGCTGATCGCCTATCCTATCATCAGTATATCGGGCTACATTCCATAGCTTATTGCAAAAATTGCGGGCCTCCTCTACCCTTCTGCGGTCATAGCCTCGATTTACAGCAGGAGCGCGGCCGGCAATAAGACCCATCCGCAGGGCATCTGAGCCTTGCTGGGCAATAATCTCCATAGCATTAACTACATTACCCAGGGATTTACTCATTTTGGCGCCGCCTTCAGCCAAAACCAGTCCATGTATATAAACCTCGCTAAATGGAATTTTGCCAGTAGTATAAAGCCCCAGCATGATCATCCGCCCGACCCATTGGTAAAGAATTTCTCCGGCTGTTTCCATTAGCGACGTAGGGTAGAGTTTTTTAAAGTCTTCGCCATCAGGGTAGCCCAGCGTTATATAAGGCCAAGAGCTGCTAGAAAACCACGTGTCAAATACATCCGGATCCCGCTTGTACTTTTTACCGTTAACTTCAATTATTTCTTCTTTGACTCGGGTATCAAAAATCCAATCCTCAGGATCTTCGGTGTTTTGGAAGGCAGGTATAGGAATGCCCCATGCAATTTGGCGGCTGATATTCCAGTCCTTTAGCCCATGCAGGTACTTAATTAACTGTTTCCGTTTACTATCTGGGTAGAAGGATATTTCTTTCTTCTCTAAGGCTTCAATAGCCGGTTTCTTAAGAGATTCCATGTTAACAAACCATTGTTCCAGGGCTAAAGGCTCAATGGTAGTGCCGCATTTATAACACTTTCCGACCGAGTGAGTATAAGCCTCTACGCCTCTTAAAAAACCCTTTTTAGCCAGAGTTTCAGCGACTTTTTCTCGTGCTTCCAGGATTGTTAAACCTCTAAACTGCTCTGGAACGTTATCAGACATTTTACCTTCAGTAGTAATAAGCTCGATGATAGGCAAATTGTGTTTTTGGGCCACTTCAAAATCGTTTGGATCGTGGCCCGGAGTTACTGTTACTACCCCTGTGCCAAACTCCATATCAACATATTCGTCCGCAATGATTTTTATTGGTGTATCCGGCACTAAAGGCTGTAGCACTTCCCTGCCCACCAAATTTTTATAGCGCTTATCTTCCGGATTAACCATTAAGGCGGATTGGCCAAGCTTTGTTTCCGGCCTAGTAGTCGCTATTACCACTTCCCCGCTGCCATCAGCTAAAGGATAGGCAATATTCCAAAGCTGGGTTTCTTCCTCTTCATGCACTACTTCAATATCAGAGAAGCCCGTCCCATGAAAAGTGCAGTAGTTAACTATACGTTTACCTCTGTAAACTAGACCATCATCCCATAATTGCTTAAAGGTCTTGTAGGCCTGGGCAACAACCTTGTTATCTAGGGTGTAAGTAAAACGGGTCCAATCACAACTTGCGCCAAGAGCTCTAATTTGTGACTGGAAGTTATGTTTATTAAGCTCCACAAAGTCCCAAACTTGGCTAAATAACTCCTCTCGACTAAAGTCGAAGCGGCTCTTCCCCTGCTCTTTTAGCTTTTTTTCATAGACTACCCAAGTTTCAAAACCTGCATGGTCAGCACCAGGTACAAACAGTGTAGCCTTACCTTGCATACGCTGATAACGCACCACAGTATCTTCTACAGCAATAGTCAGGCCAAATCCGATATGAAGATCAGCATTAGCATTAGGTGGAGGCATGACGATACTGAAGTAGTCATCCCCGCCCCTGTTCTGAGGTAAAAAAGCGCCTTTTTTCTCCCAAAGTGCATAGATATCTGCTTCATACTCTGATGGGTTATAGGCTTTTGGTAGCTTCATTGGTCGAATTATATAGCTTCATACCGGGAAAGCCTCTGTAATTCTCTAGGACAGGTCTTTCTCGGGCACGTCATATAATGCTCCTTAATCAGTCGCATTATATCAGACTACCACTGTTAAACGTCAGTCATATAAAATTTCACGTGAAAAAAATAGCCATATAATACTAACCTTTTCACGGGAAAGTTCCACTTTAAAAAGGCTCCCTCAAGGGCAGTGCCCAAACCAAAAACGATTTTGCTTTTTTGTGTCCATTACCAAAAGCTTCTTGGCAATAGCCCACCCATGTTTGTTTTACAGAATAAGCATATGCCTAATAAGAAGAGCAGGCAATATTGACAAATACACTTTTTAAATGTAAAAAATGGTTCATGTCTCATGACCTGAGTAAGGAGAGATTTGATCTTCTAAACTGGGCCGTACCCTCCGATTTGGATTTTAAATGGGAGCATTTTGAACATCCACCGTTTGAAGATCTATCGAATTTTGGAGTAATTAGCGATCCGGCAACGGGGGAGAGAATTGCTATCTTAAGACCGGCAAAATGCCAGGTGAAAGAACTTAGTGACCGTCTAGATGAGCTAGAACTTCTTAGGAGTTGTAATGTGAAGCTAGCTAAAAGTACACCGTTAATTTATAACGATGAAATATATCTGTGGGTAAGTTATATGCGGGGCGACACCCCATATTTTTATCGAGGGCAAAGACGAGTGCTTACTACAGAGCAGCAAAACAATATGGTAAGGCATGCTTTGGGAGTTGCTGACTATAATTCACAGGCATATATAGAGAGGCGGGCGCCCCTTTATGACATAATACATCCGGCTCAAACTCGTATCATAGATAATGATTTTGTTTTTCTTGATCTTAATTTGGCCATCGAGCCCATGGACGAAGCTCAATATAGGCGCAAGATGGCTCGTATAGAAGAGTTATATCTCCCTTTTTTGGATCAGCAAGAGGGAAGACTTCTAGAACGCAGGCTAAAGGTGTTTGCAAGAGAGGCTGCCGGTTGGAAATCCCACCCCAGATTACCCTACAGCGCCGGTAAGGTTGCGTTAGCTAGTTAGATCACATTTTTAGACTTGGATCGGGCGCGAGAGAGTAGGGGTCGTCTTCTGGCCGTTTACGGCTAGCTTGATAGTAGCCCAAAGTGGCAATCATAGCAGCGTTATCAGTACAGAGCTTGATATCTGGAAATATAACAGGGGGCAGTATGGCTTTTTGGGCTTGTTCTCTGAGCTCTAGATTGGCAGCTACACCGCCGGCAATAACTACGCTTTTAGGTTTATATTCCTCCTCTGCAGCTTTTAGGTGATCTATAAGTGTATGAACGGCAGTTTGCTGAAAACTGGCAGCAATATTGGCTTTTTGGGTTGCACGTAAGGCCTCTGGCAGCTTAGTAGAGGGGAAGGTGTAATCTTTTCCGGCCTGCTCCTGAGCAGCCCTTAAAACGGCTGTTTTGAGGCCAGAAAAGGAAAAATCATATTTGTTTATCATCTTAGATATGGGAAGTTTGACAGCCCTCGGATTACCTTCCTGAGCATTTTTATATATTGATGGCCCGCCGGGGTAGGGTAGGCCAAGCATCTTGGCGACTTTGTCAAAAGCCTCACCAACTGCGTCATCATATGTCTGCCCTAAAACTTTGTAATTTCCGTGATCTTGAAAAAGGACCAAATCTGAGTGCTTTCCAGATACAATCAAGGCTAAAAGGGGAAATCTAGGTTGATTAACCGGTACTTGATAAGAGGGCAGGGAGGACTGGGTGATAAAACTGGCGTAAACATGAGCATGGACGTGATTAATAGCGTACAGAGGTTTTTTCCTAGCAATCGCTAAGGTTCGGGCGGTTAAAACGCCTATCAAAAGACTACCAAGAAGCCCCGGCCCTTGGGTAACAGCGATGGTGTCAATGCCATCCCAATCTGTTTTGGCCTGCTTTAAGGCTTCATCAATAGTTGGCATAATCACCTCAATATGGCTGCGGGCTGCAATCTCCGGCACCACGCCACCGAATGGGGCATGTAAATCAAGACTACTAGCAACTACATTACTAAGAAGTTTTTTGCCGTTTTCCACGACAGCAGCACTCGTCTCGTCGCAGGATGTCTCTATCCCTAGGATCTTCACAAGACTATTGTAACAAAGCAGTTGATAAATATACTAATATCTGGTATAGTTATACAAATGTCAGGTCCGAGCGAAGAGTTTACAGTCAGACCACCATCAAAAGTTATAGAGCAGATTATTGATCCTCTTGAGATTGGAAATGAAGCACTTTATTCCCACGAAAAAGAGCTCCTAGAGAAACCAGTTTTAGGTAAAAATGGTCACGCAGAAGCTTTGTTTCGACGTTTTGCTGGACATATCGTTCTTAGCCAAAACCCAAGGGGGATCAACGTTTTAAAGACTGTAATCATGCCTGCCGGGCTAACTCCTAGGGAGATAAGGGATGAAGTTGAAATTACGAGAGTAGAGCTGGGACTAGGTTCAGATGTGCCTATAATTTTTAATACTCAATTTAGCGGACATATTTTGGAGCTTTATCATACTCAGGTAAATGGTGTCTATTCAATGACACTTACAGATAGACACGAATTACCCCAAAGGCAAATTGATGAACCCTTCAGTTGGGAAGATCCTTCTATCCCGATTTTAAGACAAGAGTTAGAAATTGGATCGTCAGTAAGCATCCATCGCACTGACGAAAGAGGACGAGGCATCTTTCTGCAGGGAATTATCAGCGGGCAACTGGTGCGGTCAGAGGTGACAAGGCGGGCCGAACTGGGCTTCGCAGAACTATGTGATCAGTTAAAGTGGTCTCCCGCCGTTTAATCTATTGCTACAATTAGAACTATGAAAACCAGATCGCTAGTTAAGGCGGTTATTCCGCGTGGGTTGTTCCGTAGGGTTGAGCCTTATGGCCACCTTGGTGAGGCGGTTGTCCTCAACGCTAAAAATGGTTCTCCGGCTAGGGGTATGAGATTTATTGGTGTAACGGGGACGGACGGTAAGACTACGACCTGTTTTTTAATCCACCAGATGCTTAAAAGCAGTGGCTATAAAGTAGCTATGCTGACCACGGCCGCTGTTGATTATGCCGATGGGGTAGGGAAGCACCCAAGCCCAACGCACATGACGACCCCAGATGTTAGTGCGCTCCATAAAGCGTTTAAAAAGATCAAAGCTCAAAAGCCGGATTGGGTTGTCATGGAAACTTCCAGTCATGCCCTAGCCCAACATCGCGTGTTAGGAGTGCCATACTCTGTTGCTGTCCTTACTAACATAACCCACGAACATCTGGATTATCACGGCACGATGAAGAAATATCGCCAAGCTAAGCTAAAACTCTTTAAATTAACAGATAAAAATAACCAAGGTTTGCGTACAGGCGTAATAAATGCCGATGATCCTGCTGCCAATATGTTTAAAAAATCGATAACCAACCCCATTACATACGGCGTAAATTCTGGCGATTTAAAAGCCGAGCATATTAAAACGACACCAAAAAATAACAGCTTTAAGGTCAAAATGCAGAATACGGAACTCAATTTAACAGTTAGTTTGCCTGGCAAGTTTAATATTTATAATGCTTTAGCAGCAGCAGGAGTCGGGCTGGCAATTGGCTTACATCCTCAGCAAATAGAGAAGGGCATTGCGTCATTAAAGCAAGTTCCTGGCCGCATGACACGCGTAGAGGCTGGACAGCCGTTTGAAGTATTAGTTGATTACGCAGTGACGCCTTCAGCTCTGAAAAACGTTCTGAGAGCAGCCCACGAGGTAAAAAAGGGCAAGGTGATTATAGTTTTTGGCGCAACGGGCGACAGAGATAAGACAAAACGGCCAGAAATGGGTGAAGTAGTTGCCAGAAATGCTGATAGAGTCTTTTTGACAGATGATGAAACTTACACAGAAGACCCGCAAGCAATTCGCAGGGCTGTCTATGAAGGGATCAAGAATGCTGGCGGCGAGTCTAAAACTACAGAGGTAGAAGATCGTGAACAAGCTATCATGCAGGCTATCTCAGAAGCTAGAACAGAGGACGTTATTCTAATTACTGGTCTGGGCCACCAAAAAGACCGTAATATGGGCGGTAAGCTAATGCCTTGGAGCGACATAGAGGTTGCACGTTCTTTAATCAAAAAAATAAATGAAAAAAGCTGAAGTATTGGGTACTGTAGCCGCTATAACTTCTGCGGTTGCTATCGGCAATATGGCAATTAAGAGGGCATATGACCTGTCTGAATATTTTAGAAATCGAAAAAATAATGCAAGAGTTGCTCATGGTAACCTAACCTATCCACCTCTTATTTCTGAGGTTTATATCCCCGAAACTTACGAAGGCCAGCAAATACCTGAGTATGTAATTGCCGCAGCATTACGAGATCGTAAGCCTTCCATCCATAGTTAGGACTTGATTTTTTAGCGATTTTAAGGTATACTTATACCTAAATAAACAAAAATAAAAAATGACTAAATCTACAGCCAAGAACCATCTTACTAGGAAAAATACAGCACATAATTCGTCTAAAATGAAGCACCCCCCAACCTCCCCAGATGATTTACCAGGTGGAGTATTCGAAGCTCCTCCGGTTTTTTCGTTGGCTTATTTTCCAGGTACAGAACATATTGGCAGTGCGAATGCTGAGCGAGAATGGCTAGGGTACGACCAGACAAGAGTCCCTTACCCTCATCAACCATATAGGGGGGTATTGGCGAGGCTTTTGCTTGAGCCTGATCCGGATATACAAATCGGTAACCGTTCTCTAACTTACCTTAGACTTCCCGAGAATTACGTATCTATGTCACAGGCCCTTAATGATGCGATAGGCTCACGTCCGCACGAACATGCATTAGATATAGCCAGAACCTTATTTGACCAACTGGGCGATTCATTAGTTGAATTAAAAACTGAATCGCAGGTAATACCTGAGTCCCTGCATTATAAGCAAGTAATATTTCTCCGGAATGGTGGCGGAGTTAACATACTGCCACCTCTCGAATTAGTGCCAGATACACGTTCAGCCATGCTCAAAATGGCCAAGTCTTTTACCAGCTCAACAGTTGAAGCCAGTGCTACGCCTGTCCAAGTAGATTCGTTATTCCGGGCTATACAGGGATTCCTGATTAAGCTTGGCGTTGCGGAGGCAAGTTATGGGTCGTAGTCGTCCTGATAGGCTGCCTACCGACGTGTATACCACTCGAGTTTTTGGCGATGATTTTATACCCGACCGATCTAGACTGATTGGAGCAAGTGATACTGCTCACCAAGTATCATTCGGTAAACACTACGATTCAGCCAATGGCGAATGGAGAGAGGTGGCTGCTAAGCCTTTTTTGGGCCCACGAGCAGCCGAGAAAGCAAAAAATGAGACGAGACTAACAGCTGTATTACGTGATCTTGGATTTCGTACTCTCTCACCGGTACTAGTAGCCGAAGGTGATGGGGTCGCCATACTTTTGACCAATTATGTACCTGGATTAATAGGTGCGAATGCTTTACCGCTTGAAGCACATCCCTCTACAGCTCTTGGCGAGAGCGTAGGAGAAACAGCTGCATCAATAGCTGCTACTTTAGGGCGTCTCCACGCATCCCATGTTACCCATGGAGATGCCCAGATTAAAAACTTTGGCTTAAAGACACATGGACCTGCCGGCCAAGAACCCATTGTTATGGACCTGGAAAAAGCAACTCATCATAAAAATACCAATCCTGCTCATAGGGAGAAGGCTGAATATTATTTTAATCGCGCCACACAAGGCGATTTACGCGTCTTATCAGACTCAATGGGTTTTCGTTCTTATGGGGGGCGTGGTATTCGCCGGGCTCGTAAACATTTTACTGACACAATTATTGAGCCTTACCAGGAAACAGTTAGAAGCCTGGACCAAAGCCTTCTACCGCAAAGCTATGAACAAGCCTATACGAGTTTTTACAAGGGGCGAGAAATGGCCCATTATATTGAGGCTAAAAATGGTAAAGGGGACGCACAAGCAGCGGCGTAGGAAATTGATGAAAGCACCTCTAGCAGTAGAATTTTCTTCGACAATAGTCTCGCATAGGCAAAGACGAATTATCGAACCGCTGAGACAGGCCATATATGAACAAACAAAACATGGTGAGCCCAAAAGAGCTGCTAAACTCACTCAGCTAGCTAACCTGGTGCTATTGCAATGCGATGAGGGAAGACCTCAGACACTCCTTGGGGCTTTAAATGATGCAGTAGAAGGTGGACATCAATACCTGGGCGGAAGGAGCTCTAATAACGGACGTTATAGAGCGGTTCTTGACGAAGAAGGAAACGTGGTTTCGCTGCTACCATTTCAGCCAATACCAGAAAATGGACGCATAACCTCTCAGGCCAGAAGTGATACAAGAAGAATCGGTTCAGGACGGAGGCAAAATTACTCTTCATTTCAAGCATCTCATGAGGCTTTGAGTGGTCAATACCAGCTAGAGGAATAGTCTAGTTAAGCTCAAGAGTTAGGCACTTGACGCCGCCACCGGATTTTTGGAATTCGGTTATTGGAAGGGTTAATAGGTTAAAACCAAGCTCTTTATAAGTTTTGATCAGGTTGGCTGGATGGTCAGACAAAATGATATTCTTGCCATCGCTTAAGGCATTTAAGCCGTATGACATTGCATCTTCACTGTTAGCATCGATAACTTTAGGCACAAGTTCATGTATGGTTTTTTTGCGACTGTTTACTAAAAGCCTTAGGGTAGAAAGCAACAGTTTCAGAATTGAGCACAGTTAGCGCAGTATCTAGGTGGAAGAATCGGGAGTCCACCAGTTCAAGACTTACTACTTTCTTACCAGAAAAGTTCGCAATCTCTTTATGTGACCGCATATCGGTGCGGATTCCGTAGCCGGCGAATATTACATCATTCCAAACCAGAGCATCTCCTTGGCCTTCAAAAACATATTTTGGCATATAAATGTGAGGGTATCCGGCCGATTCAAACCATGTTTTAAAATGCGGAGTTTCTGGTTGGCGTACTTTGGGAAGGAATTTTGGCAAAATTACTCTGCCATCGAGGACAAGTCCACCATTAGCTGTAAAAACCATATCAGGCAGGCCCTTGATAGGATCAATAAGCTCCACATCCCAGCCAAGCTTCTGGGTATAGGTATCATAAATTGACTTCCATTGTTTGGCAGCCTGTTTAGGATTAACCTGATTTTTTAGGTCCATCCAAGGATTAATTTCGTATTCTATGTCAAAAAAAATAGGCGGGCACATTAAGACTGTTTTGGTCTTATTCTCACTCGCCATTAAAAGTATATTTTATACGATTTTACCTAAAAACATTAGCAAAATAAGGGGGCTTGACATAAGTTTTAGCACTCATATATGATGAGTGCCAGAAAGTTAGTTTGTTTACAGACTAGCTTAATACTTAAGCATAAAGTTTAAGCGGAGGAATATACATGGCAGGAAATCTGCAGCCATTAGCTGATTGGGTCGTTGCCGAGCAAGAAGAACCAGAAACTCGTACAGCGAGTGGACTCTACTTGCCCGATAAAGCAGCCGAGAAGCCTAAAGTGGCTAAAGTTTTAAAAGTTGGGAAAGGTGTTCGAGATATTAAACCAGGTGACAGGATAGTTTATAAAAGCTACAGTACAACAGAGATAAAGCTGGGCAACACCGAATATATATTGGTTAAAGAAGAAGATATTCTAGCGACTGTTAAATAGGAGGACAAATGGCAAAGAAAGTTTTTTATGATGATGAAGCTCGCCGTCGTGTTTTAGGTGGAGCCGAAATTTTATATAACGCAGTCCGCACAACTATGGGGCCAAAAGGCCGTAATGTTGTTATAAGTAAGAGCTACGGCAACCCAACAGTTACCCACGATGGCGTAACTGTAGCTAAAGGTGTAGAGCTAGATGACGTAGACGACGAGACACTGGGCTACAAAGTTGGCGCAGAGCTTATCAAAGAAGCTGCCAATAAGATGAATGATGTTGCCGGGGATGGAACAACCACTGTTACAATCCTGACCTACCATATCCTTAACGAGGCCAACAAGTTAATTGCTGCCGGCCATAATCCAATGTTGCTCCGTAAAGGCTTAGAAAAGGCCGCAGAGGAAGTGATAGCTAAGCTAGGCAGTCTAAGCGAGAATGTTGGCAGTAAGAAGAATCGTGTAGCAGAAGTAGCGACCATTAGTGCGGGCGATTCCGCAATTGGTTCTTTGATTGCCGATGTTATGGATAAGGTTGGCAAAGACGGGGTTGTTACTGTAGAAGAAGGCCAGGGTCTAACCATGGAAAGTGAAGTTGTAGAAGGCTTTACCATGGACCGCGGATATGTAAGTCCGTATATGGTGACTGACACGGCGCGAATGGAGGCCGTCTATGAAAAGCCCGCAATTGTAATTACTGAGCAAAAGATAAGCTCGATCCAAGAATTCCTTCCAATGCTCGAAAAATTGGCGAATGCCGGGAAGAAGGACCTTGTTCTAATTGCTGATGATGTCGAAGGCGAGGCTTTAGGCACGCTGATCCTTAACCGCCTAAAAGGTGTATTTAATACTGTTGCCGTAAAAGCACCGGCATTTGGTGATCGCCGTAAAGAAGTGCTGGAAGATATTGCTATCTTAACCGGCGGCGAAGTCATATCTGAAGAACGCGGTATGAATTTTGAAAATGCTGAGTTATCAGTGGTTGGTTCGGCGCGACGAGTGATCGTTACCAAAGACGAGACCACAATAATTGAAGGCACTGGATCATCTACGGCAGTTCAAGCGCGTATTACCCAAATAGATAAGCAAATACAGGCCGCAACCAGCGAATACGACAAAGAAAACTTAGAAAAACGTCGGGCTGCACTGCAAGGTAAAGTGGCTGTCATCAAGGTTGGTGGTGCAACTGAGACTGAGATCGAAGAAAAGAAATTCCGCGTTGATGATGCCGTAGCTGCCGTTAAAGCTGCCCTTGATGATGGCGTTGTAGCTGGCGGCGGGGTAACACTAATCAATCTAATTTTCTCGGTTAAACCAATCCAGGGCGATGCCTCAGTCTTAGCCGGACAGAGCATTCTATTCAGGGCTCTAGAACAGCCATTCCGTATATTATTGGAAAATGCCGGGATTAATCCTGATGAGTGGTTGCCTCAAGTACGCAAAGCTAAGCCTGGTCACGGTGTCGATGTCAATAATCCTGATACTCTGGTTGACCTTAAGGTGGCCGGCATAATTGATCCAACTCGCGTGACTAAAGAAGCTGTCCAAAATGCTGTAAGTATTGCCGGAACAGCTATGACCATGGGCGCATTAGTAGCTGAAGTCCCCGACAAAACTCCTCCAACACCTCCTATGGGCGGTGGTGGTATGGACATGGGCATGTAGAACGCTCGCTCAGATTGGATTTGTTCGGGTTGCTATATTTTTCAAATTTGCATGTCTATGATATAATATGGTTAAGCTAAAGGGGTATTAACTATGGCTGACGACGACGTCGTGCAAAAAAGTCCAGGTGGGATAACAACTGCGCCTGAAACACCGCCGCCTATTATCACGCAGGTTGATACAGATCGAAGTAGTAACTGGGTAACTTTAATTGTGTACATACTAATCGCTTTATTAGTTGCTGTACTTGTGGTTCTTGGGGGGCGGTTT
>DASRGY010000010.1:0-6782 GCA_035650795.1 Saccharimonadales bacterium (SeqCode) | reverse complement strand
AAGGCCAGGTATGACCCACATTTTAGCCATAGTCGAATTATCGAGTCTGTTTGGTGGGGCGTTCCGCTTGTAATCATCACGGCTTTGGCGGTTGTCACATGGCGTAGCTCACATCAGCTAGACCCTTTTAAAAGTCTGGCCGCCAACCAAAAACAAATAACTATTCAGGTTGTAGCACTCAATTGGAAGTGGTTGTTTATATATCCCGAACAGAATATTGCTAGCGTTAATCTAGTCGAATTTCCCCAAAATACTCCTGTTGAATTTAACATTACAGCAGACGCACCGATGAACTCGTTCTGGATCCCGCAACTTGGGGGTCAAATATATGCCATGAGCGGCATGACAACCAGACTAAACCTAATGGCTGATCGGATCGGCACTTATCACGGAGCCTCAGCTAATATCAGCGGCAAGGGGTTTGCAGGCATGGAGTTCTTGGCTAAGTCTGTCTCGGCAGCGGATTATAATAGCTGGATTAAGCAAATAAGCAAAACCAATAATAGCCTTAGCTTAAACAACTATAATAAGTTAGCAGTACCAAGTATGAACAATCCTGTCAGCTATTATTCATCGGTAGAAAACGGCCTTTACGAGGGGATAGTAAATAAGTTTACAAACCCCGGCCTGCCCGTATCCCAACCTCTAATTCAGTCAGGGGAAGATTAAATGTGGGGTAAGCTTAATACAAATGTTATTCCGCACGATCTAGTGACCCTTGGGGGTGTAGCCTCCATGGCGATTATAAGTCTAGCTGCGGTGGGCTACATATCTTATAAAAGACGCTGGAAATGGCTTTGGCGAGAGTGGATTACAAGCGTGGATCCAAAAAAAATTGGAGTGATGTATATACTAGTAGCTGTTTTAATGGGCTTACGCGGGGTAATCGATGCCGCGATGATGCGCACCCAGCAGGCTATTTCCGTAGGGCCACATCATGGTTTTCTTGAACCGGATCATTATCAGCAAATTTTTACTGCCCATGGCACTATAATGATTTTCTTTTTGGCTATGGGTTTGATGTTCGGGCTATTCAACCTGATAGTGCCTCTGCAGATTGGCTCGAGAGATGTCGCCTTTCCGTACCTAAATGCCACTAGTTTTTGGCTTTTCTTTGCTGGGGCTATGTTAATTAACTTATCATTGGCAGTAGGTGGCCAATTTGCTGCAACAGGCTGGTTGGCTTACCCGCCGTTATCCGAGCTATCCTATAGCCCTGGCGTAGGAGTTGACTATTGGATATGGGGGTTGCAGATAGCAGGGATTGGCAGCTTGTTATCGGGAATTAACTTCCTTGTAACTATATTAAAAATGCGCGCACCAGGTATGAACTTAATGAAAATGCCGATGTTTTGCTGGAGTGTCCTGGGCAGCCTTAGCTTAATTATCTTTGCATTTCCGATCCTTACCGCAACTTTAACGATGTTGGCTTTAGACCGTACGATCGGAACTCATTTCTTCACTAGTTATTTTGGGGGAAACCCGATGATGTACGTAAATTTGATATGGGCATGGGGCCACCCGGAAGTGTATATTCTAATACTGCCTGCCTTTGGTATCTTCTCTGAAGTAGTACCAACATTTTCTCGTAAACCGCTCTTTGGTTATACGTCAATGGTATGGGCAATCTGGGGTATTGTACTTTTATCATTCTTAGTCTGGCTGCACCATTTCTTCACGATGGGAGCAGGCGCCAATGTTAACGCCTTCTTCGGCATCATGACTATGGCAATAGCTGTACCCACTGGTGTTAAAGTCTTTAATTGGCTCTTTACGATGTATAGAGGACGTATTCAATTTAAAACGCCTATGCTTTGGTTTATGGGCTTTGTTGCTACTTTTACACTGGGTGGAGTCGCTGGAGTTGTTATGGCAGTTCCACCAGCAGACTTTCAGCTACATAATAGCTTATTCTTGGTTGCCCATTTTCACACCATGATTATAGGAGGTGTTGTTTTTGGTATGTTCGCGGGATTAACTTATTGGTTCCCAAAAATTTTTGGTTTTAAATTAAACGAGAGACTTGGGCGATACGCTTTTTGGTGCTGGTTTATAGGCTTTTTATTAGCCTTTGTCCCACTATACATACTTGGACTAATGGGAGCCACTAGGAGGCTAGACCACTACGACGCCTCACTTGGTTGGCAGCAGTTGTTTATCGTAGCAGCTATTGGCGTGGCGGTAATTATAGCTGGGATAGGTTTTCAAATACTTCAGCTATATGTAAGTATTAAAAACCGAGACAAGAATATAGATAAAACGGGTGACCCATGGAACGGTAGGTCGCTAGAGTGGTCAACCAGTTCACCGCCTCCTATATATAACTATGCTACTATCCCGGTCGTAAAAGACAGAGACGCCTATTGGGTCATGAAGCATTCTAAAAATGAGACTAGTTCAGAAACCCCGTATGTGCCAATACGCCTGCCAAGAAACACGTCTTTACCGATTCTTACAGGATTTTTAGCCTTTGTTTTTGGTTTTGCTATTATATGGCATATTTTCTGGCTGGCTCCTTTGTGCCTGCTAGGTATTATTGCAACCCTAGCAATCCGTACAACGGGCGATGATCACGATTACACTATCCCATCAAGCGATGTAGCTAAAATCGAAGCAGCTACAAGGAGAGGCTACGCATGAAAGAAGATACAGCAAAATCTGAACAGGTCCTGCAAGATAAAACAGTCTTTGGTTTCTGGGTATACCTTATGACGGATTGTGTGCTGTTTGCCACTCTGTTTGCTACCTATGCAGTGCTTCGAAACAATACTTACGGCGGGCCTTCCGGGCAAGTAATTTTCAGCTTGCCGTTTGTTTTACTAGAGACACTTATTCTCTTAACCAGTAGTTTTAGTATTGGATTAGCCTGGCTAGCAGCCCAGAAGAATAACAAACAGCTGGTTCTGAAATTAATGGCTGTAACCATTTTACTGGGGGCTGCGTTCCTGGTTCTTGAATTACGCGAATTCAACCACCTTGCTGCTGAGGGCAATAGTTGGCGGCGCAGCGCCTTCTTAACGTCGTTTTTTACACTGGTTGGGACTCACGGGCTCCATATTACTGCGGGGTTAATGTGGATGGCGGTAATGTGGTTAAGGATCTATAAATATGGGTTATTTAAATCAAGTTTACGTAAGATAACTATGCTAACTTTGTTTTGGCATTTTCTAGATGTTGTCTGGATCTTTATATTTAGCATAGTTTACTTATTTGGAGTTATAGGATGATCAATAACCAATCCAGCGTAAAACCAAGAAATTACTATATTGGCTTCGGGTTATCACTTCTTCTGACGTTAACAGCATACCTTCTCGTATGGCGGCATGCGCAATCCCATCATGCGGTGTTTACAGATAGTTCACTAAGAATCGGTGTTATTGTGCTGGCGCTGCTCCAGCTGATTGTTCAGCTTATTTTCTTTCTGCATTTAAACTTTAAACAAAACCTCAGATGGAACTTAACTGTACTATCTTTTGCAGCTATCGTCGTTTTGATCCTTGTCATCGGCTCCATATGGATAATGACAAATCTTAATTATAGTCATGCTGGGTACGGCAAAACGCATGACGGGCATACGCTGACAAGTCCGTCACAAACAAACCAATACATCATTCAGGACGAGGGAGTTCAGCCATAGATATAATCAAAACTTATTATCTATTAACTAAGCCAGAGCGAACATTTACAAACGTAATAATGGCGGTTTCTGCATACTTATTCGCTTCTCTATGGCATATAGACTGGCAGACTCTTTTGGAACTAATCGTTGGCACTACACTAGTTATAGCATCGGCTTGTGTATGGAATAACATTATCGATAGTAATATAGATAAAAAAATGAACCGCACAAAAAACAGAGCACTTCCAAGCGGGAAAATATCTAGAAATTCTGCAATTTTCTTAGGCTCTTGTTTAGCGCTATCTGGATTTTTAATAGTTTCACAAATCAATCGATTAACTTTACTTACTTTAGGGATTCCTGGCTTTGTAGGTTATATATTTTTTTATGGCTGGGCAAAGAGGAACACTGTTTACAGCACGTTAATCGGCACAGTCCCAGGCGGCGCATCGATAGTAGCCGGCTATACAGCTTCGAAAGATAGTCTAGATATGGCTGCTTTAATCCTTTTTCTTATAATGGTAGGTTGGCAAATGACCCATTTCTACTCAATTGCAATCTATAGAGTAAAGGATTACACGGCTGCCAAAATTCCTGTGATTTCTGTTCGAAAGGGTATTAAAACAACAAGACGCCATATGATCTTCTACTTGCTTGTATTTATTCTATCAAATCTTTGGTTAAGCTTATCCGGCTATTCGGGATATGTCTATGCCGTGATAATGTTATCCATCGGATTGATCTGGTTAAGAAAAGGACTCGTCGGTTTTAAGTCAGCAGATAATAGTGTTTGGGCACGCGATATGTTTAAGTTCTCGCTTGTGGTAATCCTTGTGCTACCGTTAGTGTTGTCTTTTGGCTCTGTCTTGCCCTGATTTAGGTATAATGTAATTAAGATGATAGCGCTTATTCATGTTTCTATAGCCCTCCTTAGTCTGGTAGTTACCGGCTTCGCATATATTAGTCCCGCAAAAAATAAAATTTACGCGAGCTATAGTCTAATCGCTGCAACTTTAATAAGTGGAACGGTCTTAGCAATAGTCTCCCATTCTCACCTTTTATCCGTCTGTACATCAGGTCTTTTATATCTTGGCATAGTAGGCTGTGGAGTTTTTGCGGCTCACAGAAAAATGGTTGCTGAAGCTTCAAAGACAAAAAACGATTTATAAAATCCCTTACATGTCTTTCTGTATACAACCATCTATTGCATGGAGTAGTAAAAAGATCTACAATTCAAGCATAAGCATTAATTAAAGGAAAAATTTATGGCAGTTAAAAGACATGTAGCCGATGCGAGTATGTACGCATGGGCAATTTTAAGAATGGCTCTTGGGTTTATTTTCCTCTGGGCATTTCTAGATAAACTATTGGGGTTTGGGTTTGCAACTTGTCGGAGCACTACAACAGGAGCTATTGCTCCAGGGTGTGAGAACTCGTGGGTACACGGTGGTTCACCAACTGCCGGCTTCTTGGGACACGCAACTACTGGACCGTTTGCGAATTTCTATCACCATCTGGCCGGGCATATGTGGGTTGACTGGCTATTTATGCTAGGCCTTCTATTTGTTGGAGCCGGGCTGTTCTTTGGTATGTGGGTACGAGCCGCGTCACTGGTGGGCGTAGTTATGCTTCTTTTGATGTGGAGCGCTCTACTTTGGCCTGTTAATACACCTGTTATTGACGAACACATTATCTACGCTTTAGCGTTGTTTGGGATTGCGCTAGTTGATGAAAATCAGGTATGGGGACTCCGCACTTGGTGGAATAAAACCTCAATGGCAAAATCTCTCCCGTTCTTAAGATAGGTTTTCTATATCTAAACCTGGGTTACGCCTTCAGCAAAGGTGCCATAGACTAGATCTCCGTTTTCAATAGCATCTCTAAAGCCTTTGCCTAGATCGCTATCAAAGTTGCCTTGTTGATTCTCGTTTGCGAATAGTATTGCGTTCCAGCCGTGGTTAGGCACGTAGAAAACAGCTGACGTAGGCCAATAGCCTCGCTCATTAAAGAACTCTAGGCCTTGTTTATACGCCTGTTTAATAGCATATTCACTTTTTTCGTCATTAGCGTCTACGCCGCAACCGACTGCATCATAATCTTCTGGCTCAATTACAATAATTTTGTCTCGATTAATTTGGTCGACTTTAACGTCTCGGTGCAGGTGATCAATGCCAACAATCCTCCACATGTCAAACTTGCCATTTTCATCTGGCGTATAACTTCCATCCTGATTACGTCTGACCTTAAATTTAAATCCTTCCTCACTTTCGCCCATTTTATAAAGCGGGATAGCAAACTCACGAGCCTCAACGGAGGGACTTAATGTCTTCCGACCCTTAACTTTTCTGAGCAGAAGATCGTTTTGAGTCCCAGGCTTAGGCCTAACCGCAACCAAATCTTTCGGGGTCATCTTTGTTTTACTGCCACCCAGCTTTCCGGTAATCGTAACTACCAACTCGTCAATAGTCGGCTCCCATAAGCATCTCGCGCTTTCGGCTTGTTGCGACCAACTAGCTAACAAAGGTAGGCCGCGTTTTAGAGCTCTTGATTTGACTAAGTCCTCTATTTTAACCTCGCCAGAAATTAACTTTCTGTCACCCAAAAACTCACCTGTTTTGATCAAACTCTTTACCGCTGGCATGGCTGCCCAAGCTGCCGGTGTTAGAGGTTTTAAATCTTTATCAACCTCGTGGTCTGTTTCAACTTCTTTAGTAGAGCCAAAAATCATAAAACGCCGGCCGAGTTCTTTTGCTATTTCGTCAACAGAACCCTTAAACTGAAGCCCTTCGCCTTGGCTTCCATATTGGGCGTGGGATCCTTCTAGGGTACTAACAACAACCCTTTTTAGTTCAGGCTCCCCGACCTTATTTGGAAACCAAAAAACCTGGGCGAGTTTCCATGAACCTAAGCATGCTGAATCCACCCAGTTCATAGCTTGTATTTTCGGCGGCTCCAGAGTCTCCGGTATACCGTCATCTTCTTTTACTTCTCGTAGCAAAAATGTAATTAAGGAGCTTGGGGCTGCATCAGCTATCCTCAAATTAGTTAATTTAGACTTATTTATCTCGCGAACTCTGGTATTAATCGACGGCCATATTTCCGGAACTGTAAGAGTATATGCATTTATGAATCGCCAGAACGATTTCTCGTCATTAACGGGGAT
>DASRGY010000009.1:0-7747 GCA_035650795.1 Saccharimonadales bacterium (SeqCode) | reverse complement strand
ATAGTAGGCGATATTAATCAGGCTAAAGTCGGTAAGTTTATATCTGATCTGGAGAAAGCTGAGAATAAGGATCTGCGCTACACTACAATGCCGCTCTCTTCATACCAGTACAGGGCCGAGATAAACGATCGTTTTATCAATGACCTAATGGCGGCTAAAAAACAGGTAATAATTAACAGTCAAGAACTACCAGTTTAAGGAGGATAGCTAGTGGAATTTACTTATTTTGGAGCTAACTGCCTGCGGATTTCTACTAAGAAGGCCCAGATTGTGGTTGACGATAACTTAGCGAAGCTTGGCCTAAAATCAATTACTAAACCAACAGATATTAGTCTCCAGACTCACGTCGGCTTAGGTGATACTAAGGCCCAATTTACGGCCAATATGCCCGGCGAATATGAAGTTAGTGGTGTAGTTATACATGGCATTGGCGCGAGGGCGCATATGGATAGCGATGCTGATAAAAATGCAGTTATTTATACTATTGCATCTGATGAAATGAAAGTAGCTATACTCGGCCATGTTTATCCGGATCTCAGTGAGGCACAACTCGAAGCTATCGGCTTAGTAGATATTGTGGTCGTGCCTGTCGGGGACAACGGCTACACTCTTGATGGCACAGGCGCGCTGCAAGTTATTAAAAAGATTGAACCTAAGATTGTAATCCCGACTCATTATGCCGATAAGGCAATTAATTATGAAGTCCCGCAGGTTGAGCTAGAGGAAGCACTTAAAAATCTGGCTATGGAACCGGCTGATACGGTTGATAAATATAAGCCTAATCGTGCTGATTGGACCGATACAGCTAAGCTGATCGTCTTGGAGCGGCAATAGATTAGGATGCTCTCTTTTTTTGTCTAGCTAGCGCCGTGTTTGGTATCGGGTAAGAACGATATGAAGCCAGTTCTGAGGCAATATCTCTATCGACTCCGCTAGGTATAACATTCTTATAACCCCGCTGTTCGATCATCTCCGTCAGCATAGCCTGCAAGTCATCGAATGACTGGCCATATACCCCCGCCATCTGTTCTAGACCGCGGCGGATATCTGGAATAACAAAATCTTCCATAATCTGGGTTGGATTGTCATCCATCCCAAATAAGACGCGGTTAGATTTTACTAAAGGATCAAGATCGGTAAAGTATACTTTATCTTCAGGATCTTCGGCAGTATGGCCAAACATGCAGTTGCTGGGACGAAGATCCACCAACCGCTCATCTTCAGCCTGGTGGTATCTGATAATCGAGGCATAGGTTTGCCGGGCAACATTCTGCGGTATTTGATCCAGGCCGGTTGCTAAGCTGTGTCCGTAAACCTTACTTGAAATATTAAATTTTGCGGGCGATGATGATTCTTCTCTGTAAAAGACCTCTGCTTGGCTGAACCCGGGATTGGTTATATGGTATTGGCCTTCAAGTTTTATTAGCTCTTCTGCAAAGACATTATCCAGTTCGGTAAACCAAACAGATTTACCATTTATGTGTATGTTTCTACCGGTTTTTCTTGCCAATAACTCGGGATGTCCTTTAATACCATAGATGGCTGGATGGGTAGGATAGGGCGGACGTTTATCTATAACTAACCTATTGGTTCCAGGGAATTCCGGGCTGTTCATCATGCTTTCTAATTAGGACCGAAAGGTATAGTTCGCTGCTAAATTATACGTTAGTTTAGAGCAGGCCCTTTTTCTTCATTGAGCGGAGAGCGCTAGTACTGACTTTAACGCGCACCTTTTTGCCATCTATAGTAAGGGTCTTAGTCTGCAAGTTGGGCTTCCACACACGCTTAGTGTGTCGCTGAGAAAAGCTGACATTATGGCCGTGTTGCTTGCCTTTTTTATCAAAATCAAGTCGTTGCATAGGAGTTAATTCTACCTTATTTACTATTTAGTGTCCACTGTCTTCTGTATACTTAAATCTGATGTCCGATACTACTCAAGCTTTAATTATTGCGCTGCCAGTTCTTTTTATATCAATGACTCTCCATGAGGTAATGCACGCCATAGCGGCGGATAGGTTAGGTGACCCTACAGCTAGATTAATGGGCCGTATTTCTTTGAATCCTATGAAACATATTGATCCATTTTTTACCATTCTTATGCCTTTGCTTCTCGTTTTAAGCCATTTACCGCCCTTTGGCGCAGCAAAGCCAGTGCAGGTGAATTTTAATCGCTTAAAATATGATGAGTTTGGTGGTGCCATCGTAGGCATGATTGGCCCCATTACTAATCTGGTAATTGCTGCGCTAGCGGCCTTGATTTTACGCACAGATAATGTAGCTTTTGGCAGTTTAGGTTACAAAATCTTAGGCTACACAGTAGTTATAAATACTGGCTTTTTTATTTTTAACAGTATTCCTTGGCCACCGCTTGATGGTTCGCGCTTACTTTATGCTTTTGCTCCAAGACCATTGCAGGAATTTATGCAATCTATCGAGAGGATGGGCCTATTTGGCCTTGTAATTTTTGTTTTTCTTTTCTTCTCATTTAATAACGGCCTTGGCAACCTAATTCAAAGCTTAGTCAATGCTCTCGTGCCAGGCCTACTACCCGGACTCCTCCAATAGCAGGTGTATAATTAAAGAGGTCGGTGACAGGCACAAAATTCTCTGAACATTTGATCTCTAGAGGGAGCCTTACATGCGTATTCCGCCGTGGCGGAAACGTGCGGGCACCCACTTTGCGTAGGCAGAGTGAATTGAGTGCTTTAACCGACCGACTAAAAACTCCTCTTATAAGAGGAGTTTTTTGCATATAATAAAAAGGACAGGGTGTAGCTTAGTTGGCTAAAGCGCAGGGCTGGGGGTCCTGAGATCGGAGGTTCAAATCCTCTCACCCTGACCAGATTAAAACCCTTTATTCTGAAAAGCTGATATATAATTATGAAGATTAACGCGCAGATATGAATTACGGTATATTCCTCGCTGTCTTCCTGGCTCCAGTAATTGTTCGAATGGCATTAAGTTGGTTAATAAATGCCAACCATCTCCAAAAATATTCAAACAGTGAATTAGACGCCATACGCAGTGCGCAGTATCCCGGTTACTATAAAAGCCTTGCAACCGCTATTACCATTGGTTTAATTGGTATACCTCTAGGGCTTGCTGTTTGGTTTGTTGTCAAGGCTTTTAATTCTGATCTATTATCAAATTATCTTAGGTCGGTATTTGCTCACAACGCCGTTTTTTTTAACCCAGCACCTGGTGTTTTTATTCTTGCGCTGGCGCTATTTTTCATGATTTTATACGGTGTGGTATACATTTTAACTTACCTCTATCTGTTACTCCCAGCACGTCTCCAAGCTTACATGGCAGTTATGGGCAAAGGCTCATTAGGTATTAAGCCAGGCAGTGAAGCCAATGTTATCCAACGAATTGTAGATGTTGTGTACGTTATAGCTGTCCTGATAGCCCTAGTTGCCTTGCCACTGTTTTCATATGTTGGCGTAGAGGGTATTAACCATGTATCTGGTTACCCGCGCCATAAAACGATTCCTTTATCTAGTGTGCGGCAGGTCGATATAAATTGCCGACTTTCTCGTAATAACAACTCAACTGCCGTTGACGTGGGAATTACAGCCACAACCAATAATGGGCAAGTCTCAATCTTGTCGGTTTCTGATGGCCAGCTCCCAATTCCGTTTAGCACAACTAATGACATACAGGCCATGTATAGTTTATTTGCTCAGCAGGGCATCATAGTTAATAAGCATGGTAATCCCAGCTGCGCAGAGGCTGCAGCTAAGTGGTGGAAACCAGAGGCAAAAACCCAATACGATACTTTATTCGGTATGTAAAAGCTGATGTTTCAAGCTATGACTAGTCTATATCTTAATCATGATGAAATTAAAAGAGGCTATAAAAAATAGTCCTGGCAATGTTGTGCGCGATCCTTACGGCAGTGCTTATCTGATCGCAAGCGCAGGTTCGGTAATGCCATTATTTATGGAAAATCTTGGTATTGCTGGAGAAGTCGGCCTTCCAGTTGCTGCAGCAGCTCTTGTATATAGTGGCGTAAACCATATAGCTAAGATGTCTAGGTTACGCAATCGCTTGTCTAGATCGCTTTCAAGGCATGGTTTTGATACGCGTGAATTCATACAAACTGTTCCGTCCATCTGTTCTCGGCAGGCTGCCCGAACTGTTTGCAGGGAGGCCGGTCTCAGGGACGAATATGACGCGCTGGTTGATACATGTCTTCAGCGACCTCGCAGGACAAAACATTTGCTAAGATAAATAGGTGAAAACGCTTAAATTTGACCATAACTTTGCTGACCAAATCCTCCGTGGCGAAAAAACATCAACTTGGAGACTTTTTGATGATAAAGATCTGTCTGTTAATGACCTGTTAAAGATAGTTGATAAGGTTGATCCCGATAAACCTGATAGCTGGAAGGTAATTGGCCAAGCAAAAGTTACAGAGATTGTAGAGAAGAAGCTCGGAGACGTAACCCTAGAGGATATGAAGGGCCACCAGTTTTTTGGCTCGCAGGAAGAAATGCTTGAGTATTACCAGAGAGTTTATGGTAAAAGAGCTAGCTTGGAAACTCCGGTAAAGATGGTCTTCTTCAGTTTTGTGCCGACAGCGGGGGATGCAGCTACTCCAGCCATGCTTTTAGAAGAGGCAAAGCTATACACTGATGGAGGATCACGCGGTAACCCAGGGGAATCCGCCTGTGCTTATGCTATCTGTAAAATGGACGATACTGTTGTAGAAAAGTCCGGATACTACATCGGGATAGCCACCAACAATCAGGCAGAGTATTACGGTTTCAAGCAAGGACTTGAGCGTTGCCGCGAACTTGGCATAGATAAAATAGACTTATTTTCTGACAGCGAACTTGTAGTGAACCAGGTTAACGGTACTTATAAGGTTAAAAACCAAGAGCTGGCACCGCTTCATCAAGAAGTTAAAGCTCTAGTTGACTCGTTTGAAAAGGTTACGATTACGCACATTCCACGCGAGCTGAATAAAATTACTGATCACGAAGTTAATAGGATTCTTGATCAGCAGCAAAGAATCAAAAATCAGCATTAAAGCCTAGTAAAAATAAGCTTTTTGTGCTATATTAACAGTGGTCGGACTGATAGTTGGTCGCTGGTTACATGAGTAATCAGAGGAAAGTCCGGACAGCACATGGGCAAGACAGTTGCTAACGGCAACCGAGAGTAATCTCAGGGAAAGTGCCACAGAAACAACACAACCTTCCGCCTAAAGCCTAAGGAAATGGTGAAACGAGTGAGGTAAGAGCTCACAGTTGCGTCGGGTGACCGCCGCAAAAGGTAAACCCTGTCTGCTGCAAGGGATATGTCGCATACGAGCTGCCCGCTCGCGGCGCATCATAAAGTAATCCGCTCGAGCCTATTGGCAACGATAGGCCTAGATAGATGACCAGCCTCGCCAGAATCCGGCTTACGTCGGTCCGACCACCAAAAGCTCCTCATTAGAGGAGTTTTTAGGTTATGATTGCTTTTTTATTAAAATATGATATTGTTTAGATATGGCTTCCCAAGCTAAGGGAGAAGTACCAAATTATTTAATGCCCAGGCAAGGACGGATAGAAGCCGATCCTGGTGCTTCCGGTTTTATTCCCTTAAACTTTATCCTTTATAATCCGAATACCATTATTCTTTGGAGGAGTCAGCAGTTTGAAGAAGCTGTTGGCACTGTTTTATCTCCAGATACGACCACGCATGAACTAACAGAATGGAAAAATGCATGCATCGATGCTGCTGTTTCTGCAAGCAACTTCGATCCTGAAGAGGGTGTAACGGTCTTGCCTAAAAGAGTGCAGCGCTTAGCTCGTTTACTGGGGCGAGAAGAATTTTTAAGATTATACGATACGGCTCCTCCTCCTGAGATAATAGACTTTATGCTTGAGGAGTCCGCAAGAAGAAAAGCGGGCATAAGAGGATCGATGATTGTAAATCTATCGTTAATAACTGCGGAAGTTTTAAGAGGACGGCTTGATTGGGAGGGCAGGTTTGCTGAAGCAGGTGTTATTAGCCCGGATGAATATATTGAGAACACTAGAAGTCGCAAGGCATTAGAGCGCACACTACCAAAACCTAGATCTTAACAAGATAATTAATCCAGTTTTCATCGTCCCGACCAGTGATAAGCCGCTCACCCGCACTCGAGCGGTTTATCAGTTCGTGACCATGCCTTCAGAACTAAGTCTTCTTTGATGCGTCGACTATAGCCTTAAATGCTTTTGGTTCATTAACAGCTAGCTCCGCGAGTATTTTGCGGTCTAGTGTGATTCCGGCCTTTTTCATACCGTTTATAAGATGACTATAAGTTGTTCCATGGTTACGCGCACCCGCGTTAATGCGGGCGTTCCACAGCTGGCGGAAGGTTCGCTTGCGGTTGCGGCGGTCACGGTAAGAAAACTGCAATGATCTTACAACCGCTTGTTTGCCGCGCTTAACGGATGAGCGGTGGGCTTTGGTCATGCCCTTGGTGGCTCTACGAATCTTCTGGTGCTTTTTGTGCGAAGCTACGCCTCTTTTAACTCTCATACAATTATGTCTCTTCCCTCGTTAAGTACATCATCTGTTAAATTACCAATTATATCTGGCTCATCACCTTGCTGTGCCTCTACAGCTGGAGCGGGGAACCCACTGTCAAACTCTAGACCGTCCACTAAAGTAGGAATAGGGAAAAAACTTCGCGGTTCTTCTCCCTGGGTTATATCTGGCTCACCCCAACTACTAGGATCACTCCCATTACCTAATCCAATTAGATTATGTTTATAGCCTAAGTTCACTTTAAATTCCTAGCTTTCGGCGCAAGTTTCTGGCGTTATGGCCGTGTATAGTCTCGGTCTGGGACAAGCGGCGCTTACGTGAAGCAGACTTCTTCTCTAAGAAGTGGTTCATGCGGGTGTGGTGACGGATAATCTTACCAGTCTTGGTAACACGTACCCGTTTTTTAGTACCGCTATGCGTCTTTAGCTTTGGCATTATGAGATCCTGTTTTCCTTACATCGAAACTTAATTGACGACCGGCGAACTGGGGCCCTACATCTCTTACGACGTCTTCACCCAGCAGGTCCATTACTCTTTCGGCCAGCTTATAACCCAAATCTCTATGGGCCATTTCTCGTCCCCGATAGATTACCGCAATACGTACTCGATGTCCAGCATCTAGAAACTCTGTGACTTTACGTAATTTGACCCCAAGGTCATGGTCAGAAATTTTAAGTCCGATCCTCATCTGTTTAAGATCTAACGGTTTAGACTTACTGCGACTTTTTTGAGCTTGCTTCTCTCTTTGATATTTAAATTTACCCCAGTCGATGATACGCACAACGGGGGGTTTAGAATCCGGGCTTACTTCTACCAGATCTAATCCGGCATCGCGGGCAGCTGATAAGGCCTCTGTCCGGGATAAAACCCCTAACTGCTGGCCATCTTCACCGATGACTCTCAAAGAGTCGGATCTAATAGCCTCGTTTATACGGGGGTCTTTACTGATTTTTATAACTCCTCACGTTCGATTGATAATATCAGATGTTAATTATCATTTTCAATGATTCTCATCACATTTAGACCAGAACGGACTCAATTACCAGCTGGCGGTACTGCAAAGCTTCGCTGATATGCTCGGGCTGGATGGTGTAACTTTGGGCTAGGTCAGCGATGGTGCGGGCGACTTTTACCGATCTCACATAAGCCCTAGCTGACAGATCCAGCTTGGCGGCTGCGCTATCCAAAAGCTCTTTTGCCAAGTTGCTCAGGTTGGCTA
>DASRGY010000008.1:0-12626 GCA_035650795.1 Saccharimonadales bacterium (SeqCode) | reverse complement strand
CCGGAGCGACAGGGTGCTTGGTATGGGATAAGAGTTTAATATAGCTGTAGTCTATCCTGGTGCCGATTTTTTCTGCTAAGTTAGCATCCTTTGTTGTTAGCTTGGCAGAGGCAGTCGCCCAATTATTAAGCTTAGCGTTATTAAGGACTACTGAAATAAAATTATTTGAGTGCAATCTAACATCGGCGTCTAAAAATAATAACCATTTTCCTTTTGCTCTTTTAGCTCCAAAATTTCGGCCTGCGCCTGGGCCCTTTGGTGGTGACTCCACCAGTTTAATAGATTGAAATTTAGAGGAAAGCTTATCTATAACTTTATCTATACCGTCTTTTGACTGGGCGTCTGAAACAATAACTTCAAAATGTCTGAAATCCTGCTGCGCAAGGTTCCTTAGAATTATATGTATATAAGTGGATTCATTATAGGTTGGAATAATGACTGAGACTTCTGGGTCGCTACTGGCCATAGCTCTAGATTAACTTTTTCTGTATCTTCTTTACAATCTAAGTCTTTATTCAGATGGAGCAGGGGCTTCAATTGCCTTCCTCTGCCGGTATCTTACATAAAAGTTGATCCGTAGTATAAGACTGTCAACAAGTACCAGAGGATAGACGATTATTAAAGTACTCCAGCAAAAAGCAAATAATAGGGCTCTTATTTTTGGTTTCCGCAGATAAAAAGTCCTAACAGCCCTAAGATGCCACTCGATCTGCTTAAAGAGCGATTTATGTATACTGCGAAACGAGCAATTTACGTAAAGATTATCGACATACTTTATTTTTTTCTTATCGTTAAGTAATAGCGCGATATCATAATCTTCCCATATGTCTGGCCGTTGCAGTACTTTGTGACTAATCATGTTCCAGGCTTTTTTAGATATGGCTGAGTTTGCTCCCCAAAGCATTTGAGAACCCGCCAGTCTACTGGCTAGATTATGATAAAACATAAAAATTGCCACAGCGACACCTTTAGTAGAAACATCGTAGGGGTCTGGAAGGCCCGTAATTGCCAATAGGCTACTATCGGTCTTAAAAATATTTTTAACGTCACGGACCCAGTCTTTAGGTAAGATAGTATCCCCATCAATGCGACCCAGAATATGGCTATTCGCATGGTCAAAGCCGGTTTTTTGAGCAAAGGATTGATGCTGTTTTTGCTCGTGTAGTAAGGTTACGAATGGAAATTTTTGAGCAATCTTAGTTGTTAGATCGGTTGAATTGTTGTCAACTACGATAACCTGGTCAGGTCTAACAGACTGCTTAGAAATAGAGATCAAACAATCCTCTAGGTAGTCTTCTTCGTTGAAGACTGGTATAACTATACTAAGCGTTAGTTTTTTATTTGATGACATACTTTACTAGCTTTTAGAATATCAGCTTATGGTTAAAAAATCGAAAACCAAACCCAGTATATTGCCTAATCCTGTGAGTGGGCTTAACAAATATTGGCGATCTAACTTTTGGCACAAAGTTATAGTTTTGCTAACTACATTTATCTTATTTTTTACTAGCGTTTTTTATGGTATCGCCGAATGGTATATCCACAAGCATAGTTCTGAACCCCTAGTTCTAGGAACTAGTTTTATTCCGGAATATGCGGAGACATACGGTTTGGACCCTCAGCAAACACTGAATGCTATCCTTGGCGACCTTAAAATCAAACAAATAAGACTTGTTTCTTACTGGAACCAGATTGAAAAAACACCCGGTCAGTATGATTTCTCGGAATTAGATTGGCAATTTGCGCTAGCACATAAATATGGAGCAAAGATTAGCCTCGCAATTGGGTTACGCCAACCAAGGTGGCCGGAGTGCCACGAACCCAACTGGGTTAATGTTGACCCGGCTAATCAAGCTAGCTGGGAACCGCAGCTATATAAATACATGCAGGCTGTAGTTGACAGGTACAAAAATGATCCTGCCCTTCAAGACTATGAACTCGAGAATGAGTTTTTTATGAAAGTATTTGGTGAGTGTAAAGACTTTAATAGGAACCGCTTGGTTTATGAGTATCAACAGGTTAAAAAATGGGACCCGATGCATAAGGTAATTGTCAGCCGTAGCGATAACTGGCTTGGCATTCCGATAGGCCAACCAACACCTGATGAATTCGCAATTTCAGTTTATAAGCGAGTATGGGATAACTTTATTACTAAGCGATACTTTGAATATCCTTTGCCGCCATGGTTTTATGCAGCACTAGCTGGTAGCGAAGAGCTTTATAGCGGACGAAATATGATTATTCATGAGCTACAAGCAGAGCCATGGACTCCCAGAGGCATGGATATTACTGAGACACCGGTTAAGGAACAATTCAAATCAATGGATGCTAAGAGACTAGAGGCAAGAATCGAATACGCTAAGGATACTGGTATGCGTACCATTGATCTATGGGGAGCGGAGTGGTGGTACTGGCTAAAAGAAAAGCAGCACGACCCAAGCGTATGGGATGTAGTTAAAACTTCAGTTGCTAATTCAGAAGCTGACAACTCTAAGCTAGCGAATAATTAGTCTTTTTTAGGTATAATTTCGACACTTAACCTCAGATGGTATTAGAGTAGAATGAGCATATGGTTAAGAATCAGAAAGAGAAGTCTAAAATTACCAATCGTCGAGCTCGATATGATTATGAGCTCGCCGATAGTTTGGTTGTGGGACTGCAGTTAACCGGTGCTGAAGTTAAAGCCTTACGACTAGGCCATGGCACATTGCGTGGTGCGTATGTGACCGTTAAAGACAACGAGCTATGGTTAATAAATACTCAAATTACTAGCGCGAGGGGGATCCAAATCAGTGATAATGACCAAACTAGAAGTCGTAAATTGTTGGCTAAACGTCGTGAGATTGATAGCCTTATCAAAGCCAAGCAAGAAGGAGTCACAATAGTGCCGCTAGAACTTTTAACTGGCGGCAGATTTATTAAGCTTCGAATCGCTATAGGCAAGGGTAGGAAACGTTTTGATAAGCGCGAGACTATCAGAAAACGCCAGCAGGAAAGAGAGATTGCCAGAGCTAAAAAAACTGTACAATAATACATAGAGAAAGGTGTTATTTTGAAGATATATTCGTGGAACGTAAACGGTATTAGAGCTGTTGTCAGAAAAGGCGAACTCCAAAAATTTATGGCCAAACATAAGCCCGACATCCTTTGTCTGCAGGAAACTAAAGCGCAACAAGGTCAGGCTGAAATTGAATTTGAGGGCTATGAAGAATATTGGAACTCTGCGCGCAAAGCAGGCTATTCTGGCACTGCTATATTTACTAAGCATAAGCCCCTGAAAGTTATTAACGATCTTCCTGAAAATATCGCCAAGAAATACAACTTTGTAGATGATAAAGACCGCGACTCATCAAGCGAAGGACGGATAATTGCTGCCGAATTTGACAAGTTTTGGTTGGTGACAGTATACACCATAAACGCTAAAGACGACTTAAGCCGTTTAGCTCTTAAATATGAACATTGGGATCCGGCCTTTTTGGCCTACATGAAAGAACTAGACAGGCAAAAGCCAGTTATCTTTTGCGGCGATTTAAACGTAGCTTACAGCGAAGATGATCTAGCTAGACCAAAAGAGAACAAAGGTAAAAAAGGCTTTACCGATGAAGAGCGCGAAGGTTTTCAAAAAATGCTTGATAGCGGGTTCATTGATACCTTCCGTATATTTAAAAACGGTAACGGTTATTACACTTGGTGGACGCACTGGGCAAACGCCCGCGCTAGAAATGTTGGCTGGCGGATAGACTATTTCCTGGCATCGAATTTATTGAAAAATAAAATTAAAGCCGCTGATATCCATATGGATGTTATGGGATCTGATCACTGTCCAATAAGTCTGACCTTAGATGTCTAAGGCTTTCACTTATCACTTGGTTGTCGGTTGGGCTGAAAATAGGTGGAAGACCCACCAATTTCTGAAGGGCCTAGAAAAAGCCGGAGGGTTACAGATCGATAACCCGAGAAAAGCGGATCTTATAATAACCCATTCTGCAGGTGGTCATATTAATCCAAATGATATTAATCCAAAATTGATAGCTATAGTTGCACCGTGCTATTTGCCAGAGCAATCATTTTTGGTCGCAACCGCAAAAGAATGGGTAATGGATTGCATATACTACTTTAGACATTTTTTATTTATAAGCTGGTTGAAGAAGAATCTATACTATCTATTTTTTGGTTTAGCTCACCCCAGAAGAACTTATTCAATATATAAACAAGTGATTGTGCCATTAGACCTAAGCTCTCTAAAGAGGTTCAAAGTTACTTTAATTAGAAATCATAACGACTTTTTTTGCTCCGAACAGATTCTCAATATCTCCAAGCAATATTCAAACATCAGCTTCTATGAACTTCCTGGTAGGCACGATGACTTGTGGGTTAATCCTCAGCCTTATATTAATTTAATTCTGAGAGGGCTTAAATAACAGATTCTTTGTGCTGTCAAGTGATAAACTAGGGCTATGCATGACACAATGACAGCCGATGAGTTCACTATATCTGAAAGATTATTGGATGTCGGCAATGGTCATAAATTATATATCCATGATTGGGGCAATAGAAAAGCAGAAAGCCCTGTTATTTTTTTACATGGTGGGCCAGGCGGGAGTGTCCATAATAAAAACCGACAGTTGTTCGATCCAGCAATTCAAAGAGTAATTTTCTTTGACCAAAGAGGAGCGGGCCAAAGCACGCCTAAAGGAGATCTTCAAAATAACACTACGATTGACCTTATTAATGATATAGAAAAAGTCGCGGACCATTTTAAACTAAGAAAGTTTATCCTTACGGGGGGATCATGGGGTTCTTATTTGGCTTTAGCTTATGGAATTAAGTACCCTCAACGGGTTAAAGCTATGGTATTGCGAGGAATTTTTACGGGAAGTAAAGAAGAAATAGAATGGATAGACCAAGGCAGATTCAAGACCTTCTATCCGGAAGTTTGGGAACAATACGTTAGCCAATCCCCAGAAAAATACCGGAAAGATCCGAGTAAGTATTTATTTGAAAAAGCGCTAGGCAACGATGCAGAAGCTAAAAAAGCAGCCTATGCATACGAGAACCTTGAAGGTGCATTGCTAAATTTGGATGACCGTTATTTACCGGCCGATTTCAAAAAATATGACCCATCAGGCATAAGAATAGAGATTAAATACTTATTAAATGGTTGTTTTATGCCAGACAACTACATCTTAAACAACGCCTATAAGCTTATAATGCCGGTCTGGATGGTCCAAGGACGCTATGATATGGTTTGTCCACCGATAGCCGCATACAACTTAAACAAAAAACTACCGGCAGGACATTTAATATGGGTTATTGCAGGCCACTCTAGCGGCGACCGCGCTATCTATGACCAGATGAAGACAACGCTCCTCCAATTAACGGAGCAGTGAAGTGCCAAAAAGCTTTGCAGTCTTTGATATCGACGGAACACTTATCAGGTGGCAGCTCTACCACGCAGTAGCTGATGCTCTGGCCAAGAACGGCCACATTAATAGCGACACGTACGCCAAGATTAGAGATGCTAGAATGCGCTGGAAAAAAAGAATTGGATCGCAGTCTTTTAGCGACTACCAGATGTATGTCATCAAAGCATACGAAGATGTGCTGCTAAGCTTGAATGCAAAACACCTTAATGAAGCAGTGGAGGATGTCTTTGACGAATATAAAGACCAGGTATATACCTATACCCGCGACTATATAAAAAAATTGAAGAAAAGAGGTTATTCATTATTTGCAATATCAGGTTCTCAAACAGAAATAATTAAAAAGATCACCGACTATTACGGATTTGATGACTATGCAGCTACGGAATATATAGTCATTAAAAGAAAACTGCGTAAGATATTTCCTTCTGAAGACAAAAAGAAAGCTCTTAATGATCTGGTAGCACGCAACAATGTTTCTTTTAGAGGTAGTATCGGGGTCGGTGATAGTGCTGGCGATATACCAATGCTTGAGATGGTAGAGATGCCAATAGCGTTTAATCCTGAAAAAAGTCTTTTTGACTATGCCAGTAAGAGACGTTGGAGGCTTGTCGTAGAGCGCAAAAACGTAGTGTACCAATTAAATATGACTAATAATAAATATGAACTGGCTAAAACAGACCACTAATAACCCTCTTTTTCCCGACTTGCTATGGAGCCGACCGGAGAATAAGCGACAAGCTGGAAAGCTTTTGGTAATAGGCGGTAACCAACATGGATTTGCGGCTCCTGTGTCTGCATACAATTCAGCACTCAAAGCAGGAGTAGGTGTTGCCAGAGTCATCTTGCCCGATATTTTAAAAAGGGCTGTAGGCACAGCCTTCACTGAAGCAATATACGCCCCATCTACTCCGAGTGGAAGCCTGGCAAAAACTGCACTAGGAACTATTATAGATGAGGCAGGCTGGGCAGACGGGATTTTACTAGCTGGTGATTTCGGCCGTAATTCGGAAACAGCAATATTACTAGCTTCTTTTTTAGAAAAATACAAAGGCCAAATAACTCTTGCTCAAGACGCGGTGGATTACTTTTTAAGCACAAATAGTCCACTTCTAGCTCGCCATGAAACTTTAACAGTGATAAATATGGGAAAGCTACAAAAACTTGTGAAAAACAACCGGCCGCAACTATCGATTCACCACTCAATGTCACTTTATGAAGTTGTTCAAACTCTACAAGAACTAAACACTACAATTATTACTAAACATGCCGATAGTTATATTGTTACAGCTGACCAAAAAGTAAGTACAACAGCTATAAAAAAAGATCAAAACTGGCAAATAGAAGTTGCGCCATATGCTGGTGTGTGGTGGCTACAAAACCAGAAATCTTGCTTTAACTCATTAACTACAGCTGTCTTTGAGTTTGTCAATTCATAAATTTCTACACCGCATCCTGATATAATACGGCTAAGAAATGCCTGATTATGAAGTCATTGTAGTTGGTGCTGGACCGGCTGGGGCTATGATTACGAAGGAACTTGCCGAGCGTAAATTTGCCGTTCTCTGCATAGAAAAAGAAATCGAAGTTGGCTATACAAATAAATCGACTGCCGCTACGCCGTTAGACACTTTTGAGACTTTTGATATACCTAGGGAGCTAGCCTTTGAAGATCTGTGCGGGGCGCGATTCTTCGGCCCAAATACGAGTTGTAAATTAGAGTTCAGCCAGGTTGTTGGTAGAGTGCTGAACTTTAGAGCTGTTAAGCAGTACTTAATTAAGGAGGCCATAAAAAAAGGCGCCCATACGATGCTTGGTACCACAGTTAAGTCTGGTCTAGTCAGGAAAGGCAATCTGGTTGGCGTTAAGTATAAGGGTTTCTTTGGTGAAGGCACTTTAACAGCAAATGTCATAGTTGACGCTACTGGACCCGAGAGCGTATTAGCTGTACCTCTTGGTCTATGGGAGAAAAAGCCTCAGCAACTGGGTGTGGCTTTTGAATACTTTCTCGAAAATGCTGAGCCAGACAGAGGAAAATTAGGTTATTTTCTTGACTTCTTTATGGGCAGTCAACGTGCTCCCGGAGGATATGGCTGGATATTCCCAACGGGTGAGCATGAAGTAAAAGGTGGAGTCTGTAAATTAAATCCAACTTTTTCTCCTCCCAACGAACTTTCTCAGCGAGAATACTTTGACAAGATCTGGCGTGAAGATCACCAGATTAAGAATGCCCAGCCATTTGAGATCCACCAGTGCGCTCACTATATTACAGGCGGCGTAGAAAAAAGCTCCTTGGATAATTTTGTTGCCGTTGGCGACGCCGTTAATAAAGTTCACCCGATATTTGGCGAAGGAGTTAGATCATCCTTTTATAGTGCCCGTTTTGCAGCCCAGGCGATAGACGAAGCTCGCAAGAAAAAAGACTACTCGCAGAAAAGCTTAGCCTTATATGATGAGTTATGGCAGAAGAAATGGGGAACAAACTGGCGGTTCTCAACATTAGCATACAAAGCCCTGTATTCAGCGAGTGATGAAAGGCTTGATTCTATGATCGACTCAATGCAGAAAATGGACCATGGCATTATAGAGAGGCTATACTTAGGCACCGCTACAAAATTGGATTATCTCAAAATGATGAAGTCTGGTAGCTCTCTAATTGATAGAAAAGCTATGCTGGCTATTGTGGCAAAACTTAGAGGCTAAATGCTCAAAGAAGATAAGCAGGCTATAGTTAACTACTATACAGATACTGGCTTAGACTACAGGGTGATGCTCAAACACGGCCCGGGAAACTGGGCCAAACACTACGGTCACACTGATGCTAAACATAAGACCATTCCAGAAACTCTGACCAATATAAACGAGAGAGTCGCCCAGGAAGGGAGTATAAAAAAAGGTATAAAAGTTTTGGACGCCGGCTGCGGAATAGGCGGTACGTCTACATGGCTAGCCAAGAATAAAGCTGCTCATGTTGTGGGGGTGAGCATTGTTCCAGTAGAAATAAAAAAAGCCAAAATCCTGGCAAGAATTGAAAACGTGCAAAATATGACAGAGTTTTACGTAAAAGACATGCGTAACACAGGATTTCCAGCTGGTAGCTTTGATGTAGTCTTTGCCATTGAGAGCGCGTGCCATCTGGAAGATAAAGCAGATTTTATCAAAGAAGCTTATCGCTTATTAAAACCTGGCGGTAAATGTATAGTCGGTGATGGCTTCTTAAAAAAGACAGATCTTGCCCCAAAGGAAGAGAAGAAAATGGAAATGTGGCTTCGCGGCTGGGCGGTCCCTAACCTTGCTAATATTAATAAGTTTAAATCTGAGCTTGAGAGAGTGGGGTTTAAAAGTATATCAATCAAAGACTCCAAAAAGAATGTTCTTCCTTTCTCTAAATATCTTTACAAGTGGAGTATTATTGGCTTCCCAATTTCTAAATTTCTGCAATTAGTTAAACTTCGGACTAAATACGGTACAGATAACGTGATAGCTGCTTTTTGGCAGTACAGGACAATCCGTAAGAATTTATGGTCCTGGTACTTTGTTACAGCCCAAAAGCCAAGAAATAAATAATAGCCAGCGGGAAGGCGAGTAATATACCCCAGGCCGCATGGTGGATGTTGCGATAGCTTGGCCACATCAAATTAGACCCAACGAGTAGGGTAGCGGTAAGAAAATACACCGTTGTAACAGGATTGTGGCCAACGCTTGCTATGCAGCATATAGCGAACGCTACTGTGCATATAAAAATCGTTAGTCTTTTTCCCATATACACCGCAAAAGTTTTGTCGCCAACCTTCTTGTCCGTATCGTAATCAACAAGTGTTGAAAATGCATGAAAAGCTGAAGGCGCTAAAAAAAATAACAATAGGTAGTAACTAGGAGGCAGCTGAAAGACAGAGCCTCTAAAAGAAGCGGAGTAACCGGCAAGAAAGCTAAAAAGAGCACAAGCACCATTTGATAAAGAATCAAACCCAGGCCTCGACTTAAATCTGATTGGCTTTATTGAATAAGCATATGCAAATACTATTGTGCCGATAATCGACAACGCCATTTGATAATAGCCCCAGACGATAAAAATCAGAGGAAAAAGAAGGGCTAGACTGACCACCCACTTTATCACATATCTAACTTCGCTCTTTTTAAGCACAGCTCCTTCAACGCCACCTTTACGGGCATTCTGGGCGTCAGATTCGCGGTCAGCAATATCATTTAGACCAAGAATTATAAGACATACCGGGAAGGAAAAATAAATAAGACCCAACCATGTCTGCGATTCCCACGAAGCACTGCTATAAAGAACACCAGCAGCATATATCGCCATCATTAATGGCCAAAATACCGGACGGCTTATGTGTAAGAGTCTTCTAATTTTTGTCATTGGTTTGGTGGGCGAGGTGGGACTCGAACCCACAATCCTTGCGGAACACGATTTTGAGTCGTGCGCGTATACCAGTTCCGCCACTCGCCCAGAATGTTAATATTATATTTAATCAACTAAAACCCACCTTATTATATCGCTAATTAAGGTGTTATTGTAAAATAGAATTAGAGCCTCTAGGGCTTTTTAGTATGGATGATAAACCAAGCAATACAGACGCTTTTCTGCCCCTGCCAAACAGTCAGGATGAATCTGGTAGTGGCTCAGGCAGTCAGAATCCAGCCGCTAATCTAATTCGGCAGAAAGTTCAGGCTGCTTATTCTAGCGAGCCGGATGCCGCTAACGAGATCCTTGAAGCTCAAAAAGCAGCTTCTGGTGCTCAATTATCTAAGCACCAAAAATTTATATATAGCCTTACGAGCTCCGGTAAGCCTTTAGCAGAAATACAAGAAAAATGGCATGACTATTATGCTAATTTAAGCGATGTAGAGAAGCACCAAGTATGGCAGGAGTTTTATGCAGCTAAGGCGGTAGAATCAGAATCGCCTGCAATCACAAGTTCTGTCTTAGAACCAGCTGTCAGTAATAAGGCCTCTATAGCTGAACATAGGCAGCTGTCTCAGGGCACTAATTATCCTAAGGCAGCCACTTTTAATTGGCCAACTGTAGGGGAGCTAAGACAACACGTTAAGAGTACATTGCCAAAGCCAAAGATACCTAAGCCACCACGATCGGTTCGTTCACTATTTTTCGGTTTAAGTATGGGCGCAGCAGTCATCCTGATCTTGCTTTTTAGTTTTTTCAACGAGAGATTTATTGCACCTTTCATACAGCCCAGTCGTAGTCTTAGTAATGTGCCACTTATCAGTACAAACGCAGTTGGATCAAACCCAGAAGTTATAATCCCCAAAATCAATGTCGAGATCCCGGTAATTTATGGGCTAAATACAATCGATGAGAAAGCTATTGAAGATTCGCTCAACAATGGCGTTGTGCACTATGCAGACACAGCTCTACCAGGCCAAAATGGTAATGTCGTAATAGTGGGTCACTCTAGCAATAATATACTCAACCCTGGACATTATAAGTTTGCATTCGTACTGCTTAATCGCTTAGAGCCCGGGGATACTTTTTATCTTCAAAAAGATGGTAAACGCTATACTTATCAGGTTTACCAAAAAAAGATTGTCGATCCAACCGATATATCTGTTTTAGGTCCAACAGATAAGCCTGCTACCGCTTCATTAATAACATGCGATCCTCCAGGCACAAGCCTCCACCGCCTAGTCGTGACGGCTGAGCAAATAAGTCCTGATCCAACTACCAATACGCCACAAACATCAAATAACACGCTGGCTATTCAGTCAAAGGTTATCCCAGGCAACTCACAAAGTTTGTGGTCACGCTTCTGGGACTGGATGGGCAGGTAGATATATCTGTAGTTGCTTACTTACTAACTCCCCTTAAAAGCTAAGGAAGTAGTCTTAATTTTGGCCAATTTACTGCTTTGGCAGGTCTGTCCCAGCACGCATGTCAACAAGTTCAAAATTTACATTGCTCTCATTTGAGGCCGGCGTAGTCGTAAATAAATATTTAAAATCAGGGTCAAAAAAACCTCCACCAGTGAAAGTCGTTGAAGTAACCGCTTGCCGATTTGTTGAATCATAGTCCATCACAAATATAGTCTCATTACTTTTACCAATCAGACGGTGCCCATCCATCCAATGGAGCGGATCTGCAAGAGCTTCTTTAAGCGTATAGCGGTAAAGGCTTTGAGTCTCAAAATCATAAACGGAAAATGATTGGCCAGCCTGCGCCTCTATAAACCTAGCATTAGTTGAAAACGAAACTTTAGTAGCACCGCTAATATTAAGTGATAGGAGGGGTACGGCCTTAGCAACAGCAGAATCTTTTAGGCTATTTAATGGATCCTTGTATATATTTACACGTTCTCCGGTATCGCTGCCCGCCACGTAATACCAATGATTTTGGTACTTAGCTTCATCAATTAAATACTGGCTGCCAGCAGCGAATGTATACATCTGGTAAGATTTTGATCCGTCCCATATGTCAGCTGAAACCTGACCGGCGGGTAAACCTTGGTCGGAAACATAGTTAATAAGATCCGGACCATTTGATTTGAACGCAAGGACGTGCTTGAGAAGAGGAGTGATTGTAGAGCTGGCAGTATCACCAATGTCTAGATTGGTCGTAGTTTGATTATATAGATATAGTTGAGCGATTTTTTTATCTCGCATTGCTACAAGTGTAGGATTAAGACTGAAAAGCTTGTTAACATTTATAGACTCAGCCGGATTATCCCGGTTAAAGACAATAAACTCAGAGCCTCCCAGATACGAATGTTCAAGTAATAAATGCTTGTTGTCGGTTGACCATTCTATTTCCTTAAATATGTCATCGGGTTGTGTTGCCGTACTTAAGAGGTCATTGGGAATAGCCAGAACCTTAGGCGGTTTGTCTACACTGGTAGTGTCAAACTCATCAAAAGTAATGCCCCCCGGTACTTGAGCTGGAGGCTCAATTAATAGCCAGTGTCTATCTAGGCTTTCGCTCATAAAGGATGGTGTATCAGAATAAGATTTAAGTGACTTAATCCGAGGGTTTTGGGGGAATAGAAAAGGATATACGTATCTGGCAATTTGATGCTCTGTTAGATTAAACGATCTCTGCCAGGTTCTATAACCATCCTTTTTGATTGTAAGGTCGTATGCACCTGCCGGCAGAATTAGGCGTGCAGCTGTAGTTGAGCGTTGAGTTTTGCCATTAAGATAAATCGTGGCACCGGCTGGCTGTGAATCTACAAAAAG
>DASRGY010000007.1:0-3471 GCA_035650795.1 Saccharimonadales bacterium (SeqCode) | reverse complement strand
TATGTAACGGTGCAAGTCATGGGTGATTTAACTCCTCTTTTTAAAGTTCTAGCCAGACATAAAGTTAATACTATGGACCGACGTGAGGCTTCGCTGGAAGAAGAATTTTTGCGTTTTTATAGAAAGGACAATAAATGAAGGCTATTATACGCTGGACGCTTTGGGATAGACGATGGTTTATTTTTTGGTGGTCTCTCGGTATTGCCGGCTTCATGGTTATTAATCTGGCTTTTTATCCAACATTTCGGGCTCAAGCTGCCCAGCTTAATCAGTTTTTGTCTCATTTATCACCTGCAACTAAGTCTCTAATTGCCGGCACAGGTAGCTTTTCTACTCCAGAAGATTTCTTGTCCGGCAGGGTTTATTACCTCATGTTACCGCTATTGCTCATTATTCTTTCAATAAATATAGGCAGTAGCTTGATAGCCAAAGAAGAAAATAACGGCACTCTTGAGCTACTACTCGCACGTCCAATATCAAGAGTAAAGCTTCTACTAGCCAAAGGTATCGCTGGCACAGTTATTTTATCTATTGTTAGCATTGTCGCGCTTGTGGCGGCTTTGGTGGTCCGTTACTTTGTTCATATTGGAGTGTCAGTTTTGAACGTTGAAGTTGCTACTTTATTTGCGGCTATAATGGGTCTATTATTTGGTTCTCTAGCGTTTATGATATCGACCATTGGCCATACTGCAAGAGCAGCTAGCGTTGGTGCCGCCGCCTTTATAGCGCTGGGTAGTTATCTTATAGTTTCATTGTCTTCAGTTGTAGATTGGCTCAGAATTCCATCGAAAGTTCTACCAAATAATTACTACAGGCCTAATGATATCCTGTATGGCAATTATGGCTGGCATAATGGCGTCGCGCTGTTAATGGTTTCTATCATTCTTGCTATTATTTCATGGAGATCATTTAGCAATCGCGATATTGGAATATAGATGACAGGGAAAAAGACAATCGTAATTTGTTCGAGCAGTTCTTTTTATGAGCACTGTAATCAAATCGCTAAAGAATTAAGAAAGATGGGCTGGAAAGCCGTAGTACCTATAACTGCTCGAAGAATGCACAAAAGCGGTGATTACGATGTTACTAAAATAAAAAAATGGATGGATAATTCTGAGCTCTTTAAGATAAAACGCGGCTTAGCGATGGGGCATTTTAAAGAGGTGGTAAAAGGGGATGCTGTATTAATTGTTAACGACGATAAACAGGATAAGCCAAACTATATTGGTCCAAATTCGACAATGGAGTGGGGTTTAGCATATTACTTGAACAAGCCGGTTTTTATTCTAAACGGCGTGCCAAAAGACTCAAATTATTATGAGGAGGTCTACGGAATGGCTACAGTTATTGATGGGGATCTGGAGAAAATTAAGCTATGAGTAAGCAAACTGCTATATTTGCAGCTGGCTGTTTCTGGGGCGATCGGAGGCTTCGCCTTATGAGACAAACTATTTTTTTCTCATCGCGCCGGGGGCGGAATAAATCCGACCTTCGGGCTGCTCTTTTCCTAGCTCATGTTAAAGGAGAATTTAATGGCTAAAGAAACAGCTATATTTGCTGCCGGATGCTTCTGGGGAGTTCAGTACTACTTTGATCAGGTACCAGGCGTGGTAGAAACTGAAGTTGGTTATATTGGGGGCAAGACGGATAATCCGACATATGAGAAAGTATGTTCCCACACCACTGGACACGCCGAGGCTACAAAAATTATCTACGATCCAGATAAAGTTAGCTATAAAACTCTACTAAAGCAGTTCTTCCGTATGCATGACCCTACGCAATTCAATCGTCAAGGTCCGGATGTTGGCGATCAATACCGATCGGCTATTTTTTATCTGAATCAAGAACAAAAAAAGCAAGCAGAAGAAACAATCGGTGAACTTAATAAGAGTCAATTTGATGGAAAAATTGTTACTACATTAGAGAAGGCTGATAATTTTTGGCCAGCAGAAGAATATCATCAAAAATATACCGAAAAAACCGGCTTTGGCGGCTGCCATATCGATTACGCACCTGCATGATCTTTTTATTCTGAGCTGGCAGAGAATGTTCCGGTTAATGTATGTTGCTCAATAACATGGTCTTTTATGGCGTCTTCTAACTGGTCTCTTGTTGTTTCTGCCGGTAGGCTGAGTGTTTTATCAAGGGCGTATAGTTCGAACATATAGCGATGTGTGCCAGAAGGCGGGCAGGGTCCCATATATTTGTTTTGATCACTGCTGTTGCGGCCCTGGACTGCGCCTGTCGGAACACTGTTAGCTGGTATCGTCTCAGTACGGGTTGGAATATCCCAAATTGTCCAGTGTACATAATCGCCCATTGGTGCATCGGGATCATGCATAATTAAGGCTAAACTTTGGGCACCCGGTGGCACACTCATGATATTAAGAGGTGGTGAAACATTTTGCCCCCTACAGCTATATTGGATCGGGATTGGTCCTCCTTCTTTAAATACTGGACTGATAATTTGAAGTCCAGTAGCTGATGATTTGTCTGGCATATTATGACCACCTCCTTTATTAACCCTAAAAATAATTAGAACACCAAGACATGTAATAACCAGCGCAGTTATTAACAGTACTAATTTATTAAACGACTTCACAAGAATAAATTATTGCACGACTTATAGCAGTTAAAAATTTTACGATATTGGTGATTGTGCTATATTCAACCTATTAACAATTTAAGTATCAAGAGAGCAGTAAGGGACTAGCCCGTTGACCTGCCAGCAACCCATTAAGGTGGGTGCTAAACCTAGCCCATAAGAAGGGAAGGATATTAAAGAATGACATTCCTTTCTGGGCGGCAATCAGAAAGGATTTTTTTGTGTCTAAATACAAGACTGCCGAAAGTGTTTCGCCTAAGCATCCAGATAAACTATGTGATCAAATTTCCGATGCTATATTAGACGCCTATCTTAATTTGGATTCGAATGCCAGAGTAGCGGTTGAAGCTGTGGGAGGGCATGGTGAAGTTTTTGTTGTGGGGGAAGTTACAGCTAAGGCCAAGGTAGATATTGCACCAATAATCATGCGGATTGCCGGGAATATTAAGTTTCGTCATAATTTTGTTCATCAAAGTCCGGCAATTGCAGCTGGCGTAAATACTGGCGGTGCAGGCGACCAAGGTGTTATGGTTGGCTACGCAGTAGATGAAACTCCTGAGCTGATGCCTCTTGAAGTAATGTTGGCTCGAGATTTAAATCGGTATCTTTATAATTTGTATCCCTTCGATGGTAAGACACAGATTACACTTAAGGAGGGCAAGATTGCGGCTGTTGTTGCTAGTTTTCAAAACAGTAAACAAAAAGAGCTTAAAGAAGCTGTTTTAGCTTGGCTGGCCTATAAACCGCGATCTAATAAGGTTGATATTTTTGCCAATCCGGCAGGGGATTGGGAACAAGGTGGATTTGATGCTGATAGCGGCCTGACGGGTCGAAAGCTAGTCATAGATAATTATGGTCCACAAATA
>DASRGY010000006.1:0-3301 GCA_035650795.1 Saccharimonadales bacterium (SeqCode) | reverse complement strand
TGTAGGACAGGATTATGTTGTACCTGTTTCTTCAGCAATTCGCTCAAGAATTTTATATGCCTTTTGCGGGCTATCTGCTTCTTGTATAAAGCTACCGACGTTAATAACATCAACGCCTCCAAATACAAGCTGCGATATATTCTGATCATTAACTCCGCCGTCCCATCCAATCTCCACAGCCGGTTTTTCTCGCTTTAACAATTTGACTTTGTCTAGCAATAACAAATCAGCGTGACTATTACCCTGATAGCCTAAATTACCGGAAAAAATAAGCACATGATCAATTTCATCAAGCCGTGATATTATTGTCTCCGCTGGCGTATCTGGCAATAAAGCTATCCCTAACTTCACGGAATGATGCTTACAAAGACCGACAACCTGAGAAAAGTCACCGTTTGATTCGGCATGGACAATTATAAGATTAGGTTTATGATGAAGGATTTTCTGGACTGCAGTAATTGGATTCTTATACATCAGATGGAAGTCTGCCGTAAAACCAACTGGCCACCACGCCTGTTCGGGGCTAACAGTTTTTTGCTTGGTAAATATACCGTCCGTCAGATCAATTTGGATTCTATGGGCAATATGGACTATTTTTTCTATTTCCTTTCGATAGTCTCCTTCAGAATATGCAGTAATTGTCGGACAAATAGTGGCCACTTTTTCAGCTCCCAAGCTCGTCTATTTTCTCAATTCGACGAATATGTCTTTGTTCCCTACCAAAAGGAGTCTGGAGCCATAGTTTAATAACGTGTTTCATCTCCTCAAGGCTCATAAATCGAGCAGCCAAGCTCAACATATTTGCATTATTATGAAGACGAGTTAGTTTTGCAATTTCATAATGATTGTGGCTTACACGACCTTTTGCATCAACAACTCTTTTGGCCACCGCAGGACCATAAACTAAAGCACATCTTATACCTTTTATCTTGTTTGCCACCATTGCCTCGCCCTCACCATCACCACCCAGAATAATCCCATATTGGCATTTGCCTTCGCTTACAGCTCTGGCCGCCGGCAAAATAAAGTCAGGATAGTCGTCGTCGGGATCTAGGTTTTGGGGCCCGTAATCCTGCATGTCATAGCCTAGAGATTCAAGGTATGTTATCAGCTCTTTATGTGGTTCAAATCCGGCATGATCGCAAGCCAGAGCAATATTCATAGCTTAAAATTTTCGAATACCGTCAATATTTTTTGCTTCTGGAGGCAGCTTATGATCGCCCGATGAGACTGACGGTTTCGGTGGCATATCTGGCTTTGGCTCTGATTTGCCATAATCGATCACATAACCTAGTCCCTGGGTAGGTTCATTTTCTACTGGATGAATAGTATTATTGCCCGAAGCATGAGAAGGAAGTTCGGGAAGAGGTTCAGGCCCTTCAAGAAGTTCCTCATGTTCGTTTTCATGCTTGTCCAATGGCAGTTCTTTTTCATCTTTCTCATTAACTAAAGGAGGAGGTCCTGGCTTATCGATGAGAGGTTTTGCATCTTCTTCGTTCGTATCATCTCCATCATCAGCTTGCATCGGACTACCCGAAACTACCTCTGGTCCTTCACTATTATCAACTGCTTTAACCGGTGAATATTTTGAAGTGTCTGGGCTGGTGTCATTCTCTGAATGAAGCATCATTGCCACCTCGGCAGTCAATTCCACTAGCCGGTTTGAATATCCCCATTCGTTGTCATACCAAGCAACAACCTTAACCATATTACCAGCAACAACATTTGTTAATTTAAGGTCAACGATCGCTGAATGACTATTGCCTATAAAGTCACTGCTTACTAGTTCTTCTTCCGTAACATCAACTATCCCTTGATAGAATGGATCAGCTGCGGCTTTTTTAAAGGCGTCATTAACTTCCTCAACCGTAACGTTCTTTTTAGTAATTGCCACTATATCGGCTAGAGATACAACGGGAGTGGGCACTCGAACACTTAATCCGCCGAAAACGTCTGTTAAAACCGGTAGGGCTTTGGCAGCCGCAATGCTGGCCCCTGTAGTTGTGGGGACTATGTTTGTTGCCGCATTACGGGCTTCACGTAAATCTTTTGCCGGTGCATCTTGCAATCGCTGGCTAGCTGTGTAGCTATGGACCGTTGTCATCATAGACTTCTCAACACCAAAATTATTTTCCAGAATAGCCATCAGGGGAGTTATGCAATTAGTTGTGCAACTGGCATTAGAAATTACCTGATGATCCGGCTGCAATTCATGCTCATTAACGCCCATCAAGAATGTGTCGTGATCAACCTCGTGTTTCTCTGGAGCTGATAAAACTACACGCTTAGCACCTGCCTGCAGATGTTTTTCCAAATCGGCGTGCTCCAAAAAAAGTCCGGTAGATTCAATAACTACTTCAACTCCGAGGTCTCGCCATGGGAGTTTTGCTGGATCTTTTTCGGCTAGAACCTTTACGTTTTGGCCATCAACAATTAAATTCTGGTCATCAAACTTTACTTCATGTTGATATGCACCGTAGTTACTGTCGTGTTTTAAAAGATGCGCTAGGGTTTTGGTATCTGTTAAATCATTGACTGCTACAACATCTAGATCATCCCGCTCAAATGCAATTTTAAATGCGTTACGGCCAATCCTGCCAAAACCATTTATAGCGATCTTTGTTTTCATCTTATAGTACCTACCCCCTACGGTTTCTATGCTAGTGCTTATCTGTAATTATTTTATGCGTTCAAGAATATTATCGCAACCGCAAAGCTACCGTTCTAGTTCCTGACCGCTATATTCTGGAAGATTAACAAGTTCATCAATAGAATTAACCTTATCGAAAATCTCTTTACTTTCCTCTAGATACCCAGCCTTTGTGACTATAAAATTTTTTGCTTCGCTAAAGTTTACCTTTTTTAACTTTATCTTTTCGCCAGAATCAAGACGTGAGTCTGTCCTTTTTAAACCATCCCATGCAACATAGAAATAGATAAACCATTCCAGCTTAGTGTGGGGTTGCCACACTTTAATCAGCCTCCAACTTTTAAACTCATGCCCTGTTTCTTCTTTAATTTCTCGCTTGGCTGCGTCCAAGGTTCTTTCATTTTTATCAACCCTACCGCCCGGAAAACTTAGCCTAGCTCCGCTATGCGGCTGTTCATCTTCAATTGTAATAATTTTGTCGCTTAGTACAGGAATTACAGTAACAGTATCTGGTCTTTTAAGCATTTCAAATGTTGCCGTTGTACCATCAAACATCTTCTGGGGCCACTGATAAACATCAAATATTACGCCTGTAAAAACTTTTTGGGCCGCTGATGGTATTAAAACTGCGTCTTTGGGAACTACTTTCTT
>DASRGY010000005.1:0-3583 GCA_035650795.1 Saccharimonadales bacterium (SeqCode) | reverse complement strand
CCCATGTTCTTTAGAGCGCTGACGTTTCTTTGGCTGATAAGTTCTCTTAGGCATGCCATAGATTATACACTCTAAAGTAACTTACATCTGCCTATGGTATAGTAAGCAGGAGTAACTAGCTCTGAGTTTGCCGCATGTTTACCACTATTATTGTTCAACCGATTTTCAATTTACTGGCCCTGATATACGCTTTGCTGCCGGGCCATAACTTTGGTTTGGCAATTATATTGTTCACCATATTAATCCGCTTGTTAATGTGGCCCCTAGTTAAAAAGCAGATACACCACGCTAGAGCATTACGAGAACTCCAACCAGAGATAAAAAAAATTAAAGCCGAAGCCGCAGGCGATAAACGCAAAGAGCAGATGCTGACTATGGAGCTTTATAAAGAAAAAGAAATTAATCCTCTATCTTCTCTGGTCATTGTCGTCATCCAGGCGATAATCTTGATTGGGCTATATAGCGGATTGAATCGGATTATCAAAAACCCGCAGCAAATTATTAGTTTTTCATATCCAGCGCTTCATCATCTAGCTTGGATGCAGACACTGGCTCACGATATCCACCAGTTTGATGATTCGTTATTTGGATTTATTGATCTTCATAAAAGTGCTGTTTCCTCTAGCGGTGTTTATTGGCCGGCGATGGTCTTAGTTTTAGGTAGTGCCGCCGCCCAGTTCTACCAGGGTAGACAGTTGATGCCAAAGACAGCCGATTCCCGCTCACTACGCCAAATTTTACGTGAAGCCGGAAAGGGTAAAAGCGCCGATCAGCAAGAGGTCAATGCGGCTGTTGGGCGCTCAACCATGTTTATTCTACCGGTATTCGTATTTATAATATCGATCAATTTTGCAGCCGCATTGCCTCTTTACTGGTTGACAGGTAGCTTGGTTGCTATCTGGCAGCAGGATAGGATTCTGAAAGAAGATGTAGCCGAGGCCGAATTTGTTGCCGACAAACCAAAAGTTACAATCAGAACCATAACCGACAAACCAAAAAGTCAAAAAGCCTCTTCAAAGAAAAAAGCTAGAAGAAAGAGGAAGCCGTGAACGATAACATTGAAGAGGCAATCTTATTTGCCAAGAAATATCTTGAAGACCTACTGAGTTTTTTCGGTCTTAATACAGATGTTTATGCCACTACAGAGGATCACGAGGTTATCGAACTGAATGTCCCCAGCACGCATCTAAATGGCTTCTTGATCGGGCAGCATGGTGACACTGTACGTGCTGTACAGTACTTAATAAGCTCGGCATTAAAGAATCAGAACTTTGCCCATACGCGGGTTAATGTAGACGTAGCTGACTACAAAAAGAATCGCGCGCAAAGGCTGGTAAGCCGAGCAGAAGACTGGTTTAAAGAGGTGCGTGATAGCGGTAAACCAAAAGAACTATCGCCGATGAATGCTGCAGAGCGGCGCGTGATCCATCAGGCAGCTTCAGATTACGGGCTGGAAACTGAATCAGTAGGGCAGGGGAGAGATAGGCACATTATCGTTAAGCCAGCTTCCGGCAGTAAGGCTCCTGTCAACGAAGAAAGTGCTGAAGTAGAAGAAGCAAAATAAACTTAGCCCAACGAAGTAAATACTTAACCTGTTAAGTATTTTAGTGAGACTCAATATATTCTCTTCTCAGATATGCATTGTAAATCTGATTTGTGGTGCAAAGCTCTACCGAACTACAGACAGCACCGTCAAATTTTCCGTATGTGGCAAAAGCCTCCATTTTGGATACTAAATCACCGTCAAAAATATTTTCTGGCCGTTCACGGCCTGGATAACTGAGATAAAAACTGATCGGTATAGAAGTCTTGTTCTCATATTGTTCGGTCTCATATTGCTGATAAGCCTGGTTTACATAGCGGCCAACTGCCCTGTGGTCACTATGGTCTGTAAAAACTGCGCCTTGGCTGTTAGCTTGAGTCCGGATTTCAGACGGTTGGTATAAATGCATAAAGCTCTTTAAGGCTGATATTAATTCTTCCGAGCTATAAAATGATTGGCTATCCACTGATTTGATTGTTGATATTTGATGAGCGTCAAGTTTAGCAAGGCTTTCATAGTTTTGTGCACTGAATCCCTGTCCTTTTAAATTACCGTCTGGTAAGTGCATAAAGATCAAAGAAATTTTTGAATTACCTTTAGGGTTAGATATGGTTATAAATTGGTGGTTGTCTAGTTTTACTATCCTATCAACCCAAGTTGTGTTTTTTAGCCCTATCATTTCTGCGTAAGCTGCCTGTGACCCTCGCTGGCGAGATAGCCAGTAAAATTGATCGTTTCCGCCATCGCCGGCGGTAAGGTAGATAGTTCTAATACAGTGTTCAGCCTGGATGTCATGGATTAAGTCGGGACTTAGGAACAACAGATCATCGTCCTCGTGGGCAACTATATTCATAATTGTGGGCACAGAACAAGATTTATATGGTAGATCAGCTAAATCGATAGGCAAGACAGTGCTTAAGGGCTTGTTAGTTGATTGGGGGCTACTTAAATGTGTTCCGTGATCATAAAACAGTAGTAGTTCTTTAGGGGAATCTAAAGTTCCGGCAATTAAGACACTAGAATTGGGCCGGCCATACTTACCTGTAACTTGGTCAAGGCTACACTGCGGGTAATTAGTTAAGCTACGGTCGAGTGAAAGTAAATAGGCAAAACTAGCTTTACTCAAGTCCCTGTTCCAGGCTTTACTATCAAGCATGTCTCTTGGCTGGAAGCAATCAGCAAGCGGTATAAAATTAATCGATTGCTTGCCCATCAACTGCGATGTTGGTATAACGCGCCAATAATCTCCCACTAATGAATTAACATGGTGGTGCATTAAGGCTCCAATAACTAATGAATTGCGAGCTGATATGGGGTCCAGGGCCTTCTTGTCGTAGTGGTAGGTATTGAGCGCCTGAGCTGAACCTAAACCTATTGAAACTAAAAGAACAATGTTAATTATGGCTAAAGTTCCGACATTCCACTTCCTCTTACGGCTGTAAGTGGCTAGGGAGACAAATAAAGTAAATAGAACAATCCCTAGGTAGCGTGCATCAACAGCATAGTAGTGATTAGTTAGAATAAATATTAAGATTGCTGCTAAGCTTGTCCAGATTAGAGTAAGAGAAAGCCTAGATGCCGGGTCCAGCTTAACTGTCTTTTTTCTGTTGTGAGCTAGACTTCTGCGGATAATCTGGCTGGCCGCAAAGATGCCGAAGAGCAAAACAACCAAATTAATTAAGAAAGATATGCCACCTACCCCGCTTAAGCGCGCCCATGCCAGATGAGGGGCATCCCGGACTACATTGGCGTCAAATGCCGGGTTAGCCCCAAGATTGGTGAGTAAACCCATTAAACTGTAAAAAACTCCAAGTACAAGATCATGGACATTAAGCACTAAACCATACGGACTGGCACCGGGCGTGTTGACAATGTGAGTGATGCGAGCAAGATTCAGTATCGACAATAGCCCAATAGAACTAATAGCAGCGGCTACACTGGCAACCAGCCAATTTACTGATACGGTAACTAAATTCCATCCCTTGGCCAAGGCATAAACAGTTAAAGCCATAAGTGCACCTACCAAGCTAAGACTAAAAA
>DASRGY010000004.1:0-2828 GCA_035650795.1 Saccharimonadales bacterium (SeqCode) | reverse complement strand
ACTGCTAGTTGGTTCTCTCGGTCGAGCAGCTATCTATAAGAAAGTCTTTGATCACTCAGATGCAGAAATTACTGCTATGGGGCAATCAGTAACAAGTAGAGGTCAGGAGGCGAGAGATATAGATTATGCAAGACTTAGTATCGGCTACCCTCGGGGGCCATTTATGGTTGATATACCTTTTAGACCTGGTAATCTGGGAGTTAACTTAACCTACACAGATGAAGTATGGGTACTTTCTAGTAAAGGCTTCGAGGAACGGCTTAGTCCGAGTGTGATGGAGCCAATTGCGGGCGAAACAGTTTATGGAGCCCCTTGCATGACCGTCCATCCGCAAACACATCTTGCTTTAGTAGAATCTGATGGTGTTCTACGGGAGCCGCAGGATAGAGTTGCTCGACATCTATTATTAAAAGCACTTGATGCAAAGGTTTATCCGGAAGTGCCTACTGAACTATACGAGCCCTTTGAACGGTTAAGAGAATTGCGAGCATCTATGCTTTCTACAAAATTCCGTCAGCTCTGCGTAAACGAGCTACCTGAACCAGTTAGGCGGCATTTAAGGCCAATCATTATTCCGGTCTGGCAGAGACTTTTTACTTAGCTTCTAAAGGGTTGTTGTTATACTGAAACGGTATGGAGTATAAGATCTCTGAAATTAGGGAGGCCTCAGAACGTCTTCGGAAAAAATTTGATAGTCTTGAAGATAAAAGGGCTATTTTAAGGGCACCCGAGCTTCTAGCTCTCTATGAGCAAATAAAAACCTTGCCCCAGGATAAACGGGCAGCTTTTGGCAAGGAGCTTAACGGGCTTAAATCTGATTTAGAATCCTTAGTTAGTAGTTATCGGCCGCGACTCAAAAAACTGAGCCGAATTGATGTCACAGCGCCGTTTGATACCAATATCCCACCGGAAGATCGACCTAAATTATTGCCAGCAGAGTTTGGCAGCAAGCATCCTTTAATGGTGGAACGTCAGATTATAATCGATATCTTCGGTCGAATGGGCTTCACAGCCGTAGAATCACGCGAAATTGATGACGACTACCACATGTTTAGTTCTTTGAACTTCCCGCCTGAACATCCAGCCCGTGATGATTACGATACTTTTGTTACAGACGAAGGTTTGATTGCTCCTGCTCATACCAGCACTATGCAAAACCGCATACTTAGACAAGGAAAAAAAGACCTAAAAGAAGGAAAATCCATAGCAGTTATTATCCCCGACAGGGTATTTAGAAACGAGGACTTAGATGCTCGGCACGAGCACACTTTTTATCAAATTGAAGGAATATACGTTGACAAGGGAATCCATGCAGGTCACCTGGTTGCGACTATCCGGACTTGGCTTAGCAGCTATTACGGCAAAGATATCAATATTAAAATTCAGCCATTTTATTTTCCATTTACTGAGCCAAGCTTTGAGTTTGCCGCGAGCTGTATCTTTTGTGAGGGCAGGGGCTGTAATGTCTGCAGTTACACTGGATGGATCGAACTTGGCGGATGTGGAATGATTCACCCAAATGTTTTAAAAGAGGCTCAGATTGATCCAGAGATTTACACAGGTTTTGCATGGGGATTCGGGATTGATCGATTAGTAATGCTGAAATATAACATTGAAGACGTTCGCCATTTCCAGTCCGGCAACTTGGCATTTCTGAGGCAGTTTTCATGAACGCGATAATTTTTCATGGCACTGATGATAAGCCAGGTAGTTATTGGCAGACATGGCTAAAGGATGAGTTAGAAAAAGCCGGCTACCAAGTTGAAATGCCCTATTTGCCGCAGCTAAATCATGAACCTATAGCAGACAGCCTTGCAAGAGTATTGACTAAATACCATTTTGGCAAAGAGACAGTCTTAGTTGGTCATTCGGCAGGGGTTAGCTTAATTTTAAGTATTCTAGAAAAAATTGAACCAAGGATCAATAAAGCCATAATGGTTGCCGGGCCTGCTTATATATCCAAAAACATGCCCGTGCAAAATAACCCTGCTATACAAGATAGCTATGACTGGTCTTTGATAAAGAAACATGCTAAAGAATTTGTTTTTGTTAATTCTATTAATGATCCCTGGGGTTGTGATGACCAGCACGGTCGTAAGATGTTCGATAATCTTGGCGGAACGCTGATTATAAAAAATGAAGGCCATATGGGATCAACAAAGTTCAACCAGCCTTACAAACGGTTCCCATTGCTTAAGTTTCTGATTCTTGGAGACGGCAGTGAAGGTTAGCTTAAATTGGGTTCGGGCACTCAATGACCGCTACGGCTGCAGCGCCGATCCTGCTCCAGATGGTGTGGATAAATTAGTCGAAAGAATAGGCGCTCAACTAGGAGCTGTAGAAGAAGTTATTGATGTCGGTAGAAAATATGAAGGAATCTTAGCGGTCGAGGTAGTTAGCTGTCAAAAGCATCCAAATGCCGATAAGTTGAGCGTTTGCTTGATCAATGATGGCGGAGTAAACAAAAGAGTAGAGCGGAATAGAGATGGGCTAGTTGAAATCGTTTGCGGTGCTCCAAACGCTCGAGCCGGCATTTTGGCTGCCTGGATACCACCTGGTAATACCGTACCAGTAACATTTGATAAAGAACCCCTTGTACTAGACGCACGCGAGATCCGAGGTGTAGTCAGTAACGGTATGTTAGCTAGTTTAAGCGAACTTGGCATTGGTGACGATCACAGCGGTATTTTAGAAATTGATAAGACTGCCAAGCCCGGCGACAGCTTTGCCAGTCTTTACAAGATGGACGATTTTGTCATTGATATTGAAAATAAAATGTTTACCCATAGGCCAGATTTATTTGGCATGCTTGGAATAGCTCGTGAATT
>DASRGY010000003.1:0-5812 GCA_035650795.1 Saccharimonadales bacterium (SeqCode) | reverse complement strand
GCCTGGTTTGGCTTTAACAATTTAGCGGCATATCGCGGTTTGTGGCGCCGACGACGAGGTAAAACAGACAAGGTTTATTACTGGGCTGTCGATTTTGTAGCTAATAGGTTTGGCAAAGGCTTCGCTACTAAGGTTTATGACCATGTTGATAAAACTGTCTGTCAGAAGGCAGATGGCCGAGCTGAACTATCGTCGGTTGGCGTAACGAGTCGTAATCGCTATCATCATTTGAAAGCCAGCCAAATTGCTCCTACGCAGGTGATACCCATGGGTGCTTGGTTAGATAGAACACCAAAAGTATCAGCTGGTACTTGGGATAAAAAGAAGCTTGTGTATCTTGGTCATTTAGTAGAGAGACAGGGCGTTCAAAATCTTATAAAGGCAGCTAAGATTCTGCAAGACCAAGGTCAAAAATTTAGCCTTGAAATTGTAGGCGCTGGCCCGTTGAGCGAAGAGCTAATGAAAATGTCCAAGGATTTGGGCCTTGATAAGCTAGTCAAGTTTCATGGCTTCGTGAAAGATCATAAAGATGTGGAGGCTATTTTAGCATCAGGTATGCTGGCTGTAGCTCCATATAAAAAAGAAAAAAACTTCGTGCAGTTTACAGATGCAGGCAAACTAAAAGCTTATCTGGGCGCCGGCCTGCCAATTGTTTTAACCGATGTTCCCAATAACGCTCAAGAACTTAAGTCTAAAGGTGTCGCATATATTGCCGAAGACGATCCCAAAGACCTTGCCAATGTTATTGCCAGCTTATTAAACGACAAACAAAAATGGCAATCAGCCCACAAAGCTGTCCAGCAAGTAGCTAAAGAGTTTGATTGGAATATTATTCTAGAGCGGGCTCTTAAAAACTTTGGTTTTGAGTAGACACTACTTGGTTTGAGCCGTGTACCAGCTGTAGGTATCCTTAAGGCCTTTTTCAAATGGAATTTTGTGATGCCAGCCAAGTTTGTGAATTCGGCTAACATCTAACAGCTTTCTTGGGAACCCGTCTGGCTTAGTACTGTCAAATACTAAATTTCCTTTGTAGCCAACTACCTCTTTTATCAAGTGAGCGAGCTCTTTTATTGAGATGTCTTCTCCGGTGCCGACGTTAATAAACTGTTTATTCTTGTAATTTTGTAACAGGAATAAAACAGCATCAGCTAAATCATCGCAGTGCAAAAACTCACGACGGGTATTTCCTGTCCCCCAGACTACGACCTCTGGGGTTTTGTTAAGTTTAGCTTCATGCATGCGGCGCATCAGAGCAGGGATGACGTGCGATGACTCAAAGTCAAAATTATCACCCGGGCCGTAAATATTAGTTGGCATGCAGGAAACAAACTGCTTGCTAAATTCTTCATAAATGTATTCACAGAATTTAAGTCCGGCAATTTTAGCAATCGCATAAGCCTCGTTGGTCGGCTCGGGTCTACCTTCCAGAAAATATTCTTCTTTCATCGGCTGGGCGCTATTACGCGGGAAAATGCAGGAACTGCCTAGGAACAGCAGTTTCTTGACCCCATTTTGGTGAGCTGACCATATCACGTTGTCCTGGATCTGCAGGTTTTCGTATAAAAACTCAGAGGGGTAAGTCATATTTGCCTTAATCCCGCCAACTTTAGCGGCAGCTAGGACTACTAATTCTGGCTTCTCTTTCTTGAAAAAGTTTTCAACCACTGTTTTGTCCGTGAGATCCAGCTCTTGTCTGGTTTTTAGTAAAAGTTTTTTATAGCCGTCAGTCTGTAATTTGCGAACAATGGCTGAACCCACTAGACCCCTGTGACCGGCAATAAATATTTTCGAGTTCTTATTCATTAGCCTTCCTTTAGCAAACCAACTAGCTTATCAATGTCTCGTCTATCCATCTCGGCATTGTTTCCAAAATAAAATCCGTTGGCGTGGATAAGATCAGAAGTCGGGCACTTATGTTTGAGCTTTGAATATTTTTGGTAGAAAGGTTGGCGCGTAATATTGCCGGCTATAACAGGGCGAATCTCAACATCTGCTTCCATGAATTTCTTCTTATAACGATCGGCTGTTTTTTTATCTTTGCATATTACAGGCATGGCAAAATTTGATACGACACTCATATGCGAGAAATCATAATGTACAAAATCGTCATTTTGATTTATAGCGTTCTGAAATGCGTCAAAGTTCTTTTGGCGCTTACTTACTATCTCATCAAAATATTTAATTTGTTTATTGCCTAAAAATCCTGTAATTTCATTTGGTCGAGCATTATAAGCAAGGTCATAGAAAGTGTAACGAGCATAAAAATCATCTATTTTAAACTTGCGTCTCAGCTTTTCCGCTTCCTTTGGGTCGAGATTCCTGTCCCAACCGTGGGCACGGGCCATTACTAAAGCTCGACTCAGCTCCTTGTCATCAGTACATATCATGCCCCCCTCGATGGTTGACATATGATGCCCGACAAAAAATGAAAATGTTGAAGCTACACCAAAATTGCCAAGTAAAGTGCTGCCGACTTTCGATCCCAATGACTCGCAGTTATCTTCCAAGAAAATAATTTTGTGCTTTTTACATAAAGCTTGGATTTTCTTAATGTCATCACAAAAACCCAGTACGTTGGTCAGGAAGAGCCCCTTTAGCCCTTTAATGTTTTTTTCCAAAATCTCGGGAGAGACATTTAAAGTATTCGGATCGCAGTCTAAGGGTACAGGTGTCAGCCCTAGTTGAATAAGCGGCATTACATTTGTGGGCCATGTTAGTGCAGAAAATCCGACTTTGTCTCCAGGCCGCAATCTCCCCAGATTTAATAACGCTTGAACTAATAGTAAGTTAGCCATGCTGCCACTACTAACAAAGACTGCATAATTTCTCTCTTGTTTTCTGGCGAAGCTGTCTTCAAATTGCAGGCATTGCTCGCCCATGCTCAGCCGATCAGTGTTTAATAAAAATTTAGCCAGAGCTTTTTTAGTTAACGACTCCCTATAAAAGCTTGATTTAATTAACCTGATAGATTGCTTAGCGCTGTATTTTTCAACTCTTCCAAGCCAAAAGTTCCTAATCATAACTTAACCCACCCATCCCAGGAGCGGCTTATTTTTGCCATATAGCTTCATATTGCCAAACAATGATTGCACTTAATTATATCATTGAGATAATGTCGTTTAGCGTGAACTTTTATTACGCTCTTAAAATTATCAGATTAATGAGATGCCATTTTGATTATAAGATAAAATAACTATTGAAGGATGGCTAAGAAAACATACCCCAAGCCTGTAGAAGCAACTCTCAGCGTAATCATACCAGCCTATAATGCCAAAGATTGGATGGAACCGACTTTAAGCCGGCTTTGGCGGTCTCTGTCAAAATCAAAATGGAAATCTGTTGAAATTATCGTTGTTGACGATGGTTCAACCGACCAAACGGCTGAAGCTGCTCGCAAAGTCAAAATCGGCACTAAAGTCAAAGCTGTTAAACAGAAAAATGCCGGACGCTTTATTGCGAGAAAAACAGGCTTAGATGCGGCTAAAGGCGATTATATATTTTTTATAGATAGTCGAGTTTTTGCAAAGCCGGGAAGCTTTTCTTACCTGGTTAAGCAAATGAGCAAGCGTCCTGAAGCTGTAGTCTGGAATGGTCACGTAGAAATCGACCGCACTAGGAATCCGGCCGCCCGTTTTTGGTACGCTGTAACTTTTATTGCCTGGCACAAATATATGGCTAATCCAAGACTTGTTCATTATGGTCTAAAGGAGCTTGAATATTATCCAAAAGGTACAACTTGTTTTTTTGCTCCTCGCGACCTGCTGCTTAAAGCCTACGAAAATTTTTCCACCAGCTTTAAAGACCTGCACTTCGCCAATGATGATACAGCCTTAATACGGATTGTCGCTAAAGAGCAAGACTTATATATGTCCCCGGATTTTGCTTTTATCTACCACTATTCTAGGAGCTCGCTTAAAGGCTTTATGAAGCATACATTGCACAGGGGTATTGTTTTTATAGATGGCTTTATGCATCGTGGTAGTCGCTACTTTTACCCCTTAATTTTTGCCTTACTGGCTATGCCTGTGGCTATAATCCTCATATTCTTTTATCCCTTAATATTGCTGTTAGCAATTCCGATTTTAGTAGCTGTTTTTCTGATAGCTTTGGCTTTACGAGTTCCATATAGAGATGCGCTAGCATTAGCAGGAGTACTGCCATTATTCACCATTTTTTATGCTGCAGGTCTTTATAAAGGGCTATTTCTTAAGTTTCAAAACCTTAGACCTAGTTAGCACGGCCGTAGTCGTCTTGTAGCCGAACTATGTCGTCCTCGTTGGACGGATTGTTAGGGTCAGTATGTTGCCAAATCTCAGCTACTAAGGCCCATTTGTCAGTGCCGCCACCCCTATGTCTAATACCCTGTCGAAAATTTATAATATCGCCCTTTTTAATAATTATTGATTCCGGTTCATTATCATCCGGCCCCATAACTACCATGCAGTCGTCGCTTAGGCAGCGCCAAATCTCAGCTCGGCGGAAGTGGTACTGCCAGGAGTTTTTTTGCCCCGGTTCAAAAGCTAGAATTTTAGGTTGTAACGGTAGGGAAGAATCAATTCCTTCTAGATTAACGCCATTGTAAAATTTCTTAATGAATCTGTCTGTTTGAGCTTCGTCAATATAGAAGAAAAAGCCCCAAGGGCGTTTAATATCCTCTTGGACTAGCTTAAACCCTTGACCGGTTAAGTACTTTCTAACTTCTTCAAATACATCTTTTTTTGCTGTTTTTGTTATTTTAAATTCATCCATGTAGCTTTTATCATAACAAATAGTAAAACCCATCAATGCTATTATTTAGGGCATGATTATAGTCATAATTGCCGGTGGCTCTGGTACACGTCTATGGCCACTTTCTACTCACGATTATCCAAAACACCTTTTAAACCTAACCAATGATCGCAGCTTACTTCAAAACACTTATGATCGAATAAAAGATCTGACCGATGATAAGAACATTTTTGTTGTCCCAGAAAAATCGCATGCTAGACATGTCTACAATCAATTACCGGACCTTCCAGGAAAGAATATCTTAGTTGAACCAGCGCGGCGTGGTACTGCATCTTGTTTTGTTCTTGCACTTAGTGAAGTAAAAAGGCGTAGATTTAGCGATCAAGCAGTATTCTTTTTATGGGCTGATCACTTGATAAGCGACAAAAAGGCATTTCAGAAAACTGTTAAACTGGCTACCAAGCTAGCTGAAGATGAAAAAAAGCTGGTTTTTACCGGAGTTAAGCCTACGTATCCTTCTTCAGGCCTCGGCTACATCCAGAAGGGCAAAAAACTTAAAAACCTTAAAAACGTCTACGAGTTAAAACAGTTTGTGGAGAAGCCTGATAAAAAGACAGCTGTGCGGTATCTAAAAACTGGTAATTATTTTTGGAACACAGGTTATCTTACTGGTACTATTTCAACCTTCGAGCGTGAACTCAGGGATCATGCCCCCAGACTTTGGAACGACTACCATAACCTCCTTGGCACATTATTGCCCATGAACCGCCGTAAGATATATATGAATTTTGTATCCGAGCCAATTGATACGGCGTTAAGCGAGCATGTTCCTGATGGCCTTATGGTCCCAGGAACTTTTGACTGGGCAGATGTTGGCTCGTTTCATGATTTGCACGGCGTTAGCAAGCAGGATGAAACAGGGAATCATATCAGCGGCGAACACGTTGAATTAGAAAATGTTTCTGATAGTTATGTACGGAACGAAACCGATACGCCAGTTGCTGTGATTGGTCTGGATAATGTGGCGGTAATTGCGACGGAAAACGGGATCCTGGTTACTAACAAAGCCCATGCCCAAAAAGTT
>DASRGY010000002.1:0-5494 GCA_035650795.1 Saccharimonadales bacterium (SeqCode) | reverse complement strand
TGCATGGCACTCTAACAGAAAGGAAAAGAATGGCTTATGCCCAGCAAGGTATAGCCTCTGAAGAAGAAGACAGAAAAGCTAATGCCAATGTAATGAAGGCGGAGTGGGAAAGCCTTCACCACAAGATAAATAAAGACCACTACTTAACTGATCTCCTTCACGGCGAAGACAATAGCGAGCGACACGCACAAGAAGCCCTTGCTAGAGGTGACAGGGAAGCCTATGAGGCATATCACGGCGGTTATAAAATGCAGGATGGCCGAAAGTTGGAAACTAGAGGTAGAAGCGAGGGCGAAAAACGCGCGGCGGCTGACTGGCAGGCTCAATTGTCCGGCGAAACTAACCTAAGCAGCTTAGAAAGATATCACCGTGATGCAATATCGAGTGGAGATTCGCACCAGATCCAGACTATGCGCCAATTCTTTAATGATAATGTTGGCCAACTTTTACCTAAAATGACCCACATATATAAAGGTGATGCCTCAACAGCCGATGCCTCCCCGCAAGCTATAGCGCAAATGCATGGCGTAGAGATTCAATCACTGCTTAGTAGGTGGATAAATACAATGAATGGGGTCATGCCCGACGGGAGGACTGCTACTAGGCAGGATGTAGACAATGCGACTCGCAATCTAAGAAAATTTACTGCCAACTATATGAGTGCGGCTCAAGACCCAACCCTTCGGGGAAGTATGGAGGCCGGAGGTGTTAGGATGATGAAAGCGGTTGTTAGTGGCGATTTCTCTCTCGTAGATGATAGTATGGCCCTAAGACAAAGACGAGGGCTGGACTACATAGATGCTACTGATCCCGCAGCCACAGCTAGGGCTACAGCGGCTGCCCGTAGGGCTTTGGCACCTACAGCACCAGGAGATCCTGACATAGGGGCCGAACTTGATAGAATTATTGTGCCAGTAAATGCACCAAACAAGGTAGTAACAATTAATCCTGCTGCTGGGCTTGGTCCTTAGCTTCTAAATAACCGGGTGTTATTGTCATTAATAATTATCTATCGGATACTGTAATTAGATTAAATAAAATATGGCTGAATATAAAGTAATCCAAGATATCGAGGCCGAGGATAAGCTCCTTGGGCCATTAACACTTAAGGGTTTTATCTACGCGTTAATTGCCGGTACATTAGCCTTTTTAAACTTTAAACTAGTTGCTACTCCAGCTATAGGCTCCATTAGATGGGCGCTGCTGGTCATATTCGGGCTGCCTATGTTGCTTTTTGGTGTTTTGGCCTCGCCGCTTGGGCGTGAACAGCCAACTGAAATTTGGTTATTGTCACGTATAAGGTTTTTTATTAAACCAAAAAGTCGAGTATGGGACCAAAGCGGTTTAAACCATTTAGTGACCATAACCGCCCCAAAAAAAGTTGATAAACACCTGACAAAAGAGCTTAGTCAGAATGAGGTAAAAAGTAGGCTTAAGACCCTGGCTGTAACGATGGATAGCCGTGGATGGGCAGTAAAGAACGTTAATGTAAATTTAAATCCGGTTCCTGGTTATCTGGAAGATGCTGAAGAGGGAAAGTCTGACAGGCTCGTAGGGGCATCGAGTATCCCCCAAACAACACCAGCAGTAGATGTGCAGGCATCTGACGACATATTGGATGAACAGCATAATCCGGTAGCCCAGAAGTTTCATAGTTTGATGCAGCACAAAGACAATGAGCGTAAAAAAGAAATGGTCCACAAAGTGAACACAGCAGCTAAGACAAAAAAGGAGCCAGTTAAGCACCCGAAGCGCAAAATGGGTAAACCGGCAATTAACACACCAGATAATGAAATAGAGCTTAATAAGTCTCTGGCTGAAGCAGAAGCTTCCTTTTACGCCGAGCATCCAAACATAACAACTCAAGCTAGTATTGCCACAACTACCCAGCCAAAAACCGGAACTGGCCAACAAAAAACAGCCGCCGTGACAGATAATACCAGAGCTGATAAACTGGAGCTAGCCCAAAGTGGTAATGATTTAAGTGTGGCTTCAATTGAGAAATTAGCTAACCGTCAACCAAGAGTTGATCAGGTTGGACCTAATGAAGTAGTAATTTCTCTTCACTGATCAAGAAAACCACACTAAAACCAAAACGGGTGGAAACTATATGAACCCACAATCTACATCTAAAGCCGCTCAGTCCAAACCAGCGCCTGTTCAGACTGGTCAATCAAACCCCAATAGTACTCAAAATGCCCTGCAAATTGCCGAGATCCGTGATGGCATTGTGATTATGAATGATGGCTCGTTTAGAGCTGTAATTATGTGTAAGGCCATTAACTTTGATCTTATGAGCCCCCAAGAGCGTGAAGCCGTTGAGTTTAGTTACCAAGGATTCTTGAACTCTTTGGGCTTCCCGATTCAAATCTTTATGCGTAGCGAAAAGGTAGATATTAGGCCATATCTGGAAAAGCTCGATAAAATCCGCTCGGAACAGGACAACATGTTATTAGCTGTCTTAATGGATGACTACATAAACTTCTTAGCAGAAATTGCCCAACAATCAAACATTATGGATAAGCAGTTTTACTTGGTAATAAGTTATCCTGACATTAACAAGGATGTTAGAAAAGCACTTAAACAAAGTACCGGCTTTTTTACAGGAGTTGCTGATTTGTTTAGTAAGAGTAAAACTCCGCATGTCGTTGTAGATGAGAAAACTTTAGAAGATGCTAAGACGGAGCTCCGTAACCGCGTGCATTCAATAATAGAAGGGTTGCAGCAGTGTGGTGTAAAAAGCATACCACTTGATACTCAAGAGCTAATCGAGCTCTACTACAACGCATATAATCCCGACACCGCCACCCATCAGCATCTAATCAACTTTAATGAGCTTTCCACCGAGATGATCAGTAAGGGTGAGGGCAACGCACCTCAACCAAACTTGGACAGGGAGACCGGCTAGTTATGCTAGGTTTTGGCAAAAAAAAGACCCAACTACCAGTTGACCCGATTGAGGCTCAGGAAGCGCGACAAGTCAAAGAGGTCAGCGAAGATTTTCAAAAAGGCGTTACCGCTCTACGTGATTTTATAGCTCCTAGCTCGTTAGTTTTTAGTAGTAATTTTTTTCAGCTTGGCACTAGATACGCTCGAGCATACTACGTTTATGGCTACCCCAGGCAAGTCTATACGGGTTGGCTCTCTAGCATTATTAACCTGGATGAAGTAATTGATCTTTCTATGGTCATCCAGCCGGTGCGTACAGAGGTTATACTTAATAACCTACGAAAAAAAGTTTCGCAATTAGAAGCAGGAATACAGATCGATACTGAAAAGGGTAGAGTCCGCGATCCTGCCAAGCAGGCAGCTATTTTAGACGCAGAAGAGATGCGCGATAAGCTCCAGGTTGGGGAAGAAAAATTTTTCCGGTTTGGGTTTTACTTCACAATTTATGCCAACTCGGCGGACGAACTGGAAGTAGTCAGTCACCGAGTAGAGTCAATACTGGGACAACAGCTAGTTTATTCAAAACCGGCTAGCGCTCAGCAGGAGCAAGCATTTAACAGCATTGTTCCTCAGTTTAGCGACCAGTTGCAGATTTATAGAAACATGAACACCGGCGCAATCTCGACCAGCTTTCCTTTTACGTCAGCCGATCTAACGCAGGATAACGGCATTCTTTATGGAATTAATATGCATAATGCCGGACTAGTGATTTTTGATCGATTCAGTCTGGAAAACAGTAACAGCGTAGTTTTTGCTAAATCTGGGGCGGGCAAGAGTTTTACGATAAAACTAGAGGCTCTACGTTCTATGATGTTTGGCACTGAGGTGTTTATCATCGATCCTGAAAATGAATACCAGAAAATGTGTGAGGCTGTAGGCGGGGCGTATTTGCGGTTAAGTTTAAATAGCTCTACCAGGATTAACCCCTTTGATTTACCGCAAGTAGTTGATTCAGAAGAGGCCGATAATGCACTAAGGTCAAATCTTATAACTCTGCACGGATTAATGCGGTTGATGATGGGTGGCGCCCAGGTGGAAATGCAGGGTGGCGGGGGGGCGGTTATGCCAGCGCTTAACCCGGCAGAGGAAGCCGATTTAGACTCGGCCTTAATAGAAACCTACGCTAAAGCTGGAATCACTAATGACCCCTTAACACACGGTGCAACGCCACCGACAATTACTGACCTATACGACACGCTACTCCATATGGGCGGTAGTGGTCCACAACTGGCGCAACGCCTCCGCAAATACACCAGTGGTACCTTTGCCGGTATTTTTAGTCAGCAAAGCAATGTAAACGTAAATAACCAGATGGTTGTATTTAACATTCGTGATCTTGAGGATGAGCTTAGACCTGTAGCTATGTATATCGTCCTAAATTTTATCTGGAACAAAACCAAAGCCGACAAAAAACGGCGTCTCCTGGTGGTTGATGAGGCCTGGCAATTAATGCGTTTTGAAGACAGCGCTAATTTCTTGTTCTCTCTCGCTAAACGAGCGCGTAAGTATAATTTAGGTCTAACCACTATCAGTCAGGATGTGGAAGACTTTCTAGCTTCGCGCATGGGCAGAGCAATTGTGGCTAACGCCAGTATGCAATTTCTGCTTAAGCAATCGCCGACTGCGGTTGATGTGCTGGCAGATGTTTTTAAACTTACAAGTGAAGAAAAAAAGCGTCTTAGTCAGTTCCCGATTGGGCAAGGGCTGTTTTTTGCCGGTCAAAATCATGTACATATCCAAGTAATTGCCAGCCCGAGCGAACAAGAGCTTATAACTAGCAATCCCTCTGCTCAGCAAGCCGCAGCAGAGCAAGACATCTATCACCAAACTCTGACTGCAGCTTCCAACAGATCCACACCCCCCCAGCAGCAAAAAGAAGATCTTGCGGCTGCAGATCCGGCAGATGGCATCTTTAATATGCCGCCCGACCCAAAAGTTGGGCCCGGGCCAACCCGCCCTACCAGCCAAGACGTTGCACATCGTAAATCTGCCGATCTAACATCGGGCGTAATGGCTTCTACCCATTCAGATACACTGCTACCATCCTCCGGTGAAATAGCAGTTAGCCACCGCGAAGATAAAAAACCTTGAGGTATTAAATGGCAGCTGTATACGATCCTGAAGAGCTACAAAACAAAGAGTCAACTCCAGTATCTGGTAGCAGCCCTTATCCTTCATCAACAAGCCCAGGCAGGATTAACTTCACGCCGAACCTTCCTCAAGGCGGCAAAAATCCAACTTCATCTTCCACGACGCCAAACAGTGGAGCTAATCTGACGCCGGGCGTACCGGAGAGTGAACGAAGTTTATATAGTCCACCTTCTACCTCAACCATTCCTACCAAGTTCCGCTTTGGTAACTTTAAGAATAAAAAAGTAATTATCGCCTCGGTAGCAGCCACTGTTACGGTCGCTGTAATCTTTGCATTTATAAGCTTCTTTGCTTCTTCATTCAAGTTGCTTCATCTTAGCTCTCATATAAATGCAACAAGACTGGCTCGGTCGGCCTCGAAAGTGCTAAAAAATACTGATGCAGTAACTACTGA
>DASRGY010000001.1:0-8563 GCA_035650795.1 Saccharimonadales bacterium (SeqCode) | reverse complement strand
ATTGGGCTATGAGTTCTATAGAAGATGTGCTGCAGTTATTTTCTGCTAAAAACGTCGAGGAGCTTGCAAAAGATTTACTTGGTTGCGAACTAATACACAAATCATCTGATGGCATTACAGCCGGTATCATAGTTGAAACAGAAGCCTATCACCAAACGGATGAAGCGAGCCATAGCTACAGAGGAAAAACCGCACGTACTCAAATAATGTTTGGGCCGCCAGGACATGTTTACGTCTACTTCACCTACGGGATGCATTGGTGCTTTAACATCACTGCCGAGCAGGAAGGGATTGGCGCTGCAGTTTTAATTAGGTCTCTACAACCAACGCAGGGCATAGAGATTATGAAACAACGTCGCCAGAGAGAAAGTATCCACGAACTATGTAGCGGTCCGTCTAAATTGGTCCAAGCTCTGGCAATTACTAAAGCCGATTACGGATTACCTGTATATGGAGGTTCTTTTGATCTAATACTGCGAGAAGAAGCAGCCAACTTAGAAATTCGTAGCGGTCCTAGAATTGGTATTAGTAAAGCCAAAGACAGGCCCTGGCGCTTCTGGCTTAAAGACAATCCTTTTGTTTCGCGCTAGAATAAAAACGGCTCTGAGGTTTTTGGATGAAATTTTTAAATAATCAGCCCCCCATGTATGACCTAACTTATAGCGATGTTTTCTTAGTACCCTCTAAAAGTAATTTAGAATCACGCTTTGCAGTAGATACTACCCCGATTGACGGAACCGGTGCGACTATTCCAATAGTAGTTTCCAATATGACAGCCGTAGCCGGTAAGCGAATGGCCGAGACAATAGCACGCCGCGGCGGCCTAGTGGTCTTACCGCAGGATATGCCTTATACCGAGCTAGAATCGACACTTAAATATATCAAAAGCCGTCATCTGGTTTACGAAACACCCCTTTTACTCGAACCTCGTAACACAATCGCTGAAGCATTAAGCATTATTCATAAACGTTCTCACGGCGCAATTATAGTAACTGATTCTAGGCTATGCCCAGTGGGAATTTTTAAAGAAGTTGACGCAGAGGGGCATGACCTTTTTACACCGCTTGAGCAAGTAATGAGAACAGATCTAGTAACCGTACCTGATGGACTGCCGGCGGCAAAAATATACGAATTACTACACAGAAAACGCGTAACGGTGGCTCCGGTCATCAAGCAACAAAGAGTTATAGGGCTGGCCACCCAGAAAGGAGCATTAAGGTCCACTATATACACCCCAGCCATAGACAAGCACAATCATCTAGCAACTGCTGTGGCAGTCGGAATTAACGGAAATGTGGCAGATAAAGTCAAAAAGGTTTTATCAATAGGAGCTGACATCACTGTTCTAGATACGGCTCACGGCCATCAACAAAAGATGATTGATGCAATTAAAATCGCCAAGAAAGCCAGTCCTGATAATTTAGTTGTAGCTGGAAATGTAGTAACAGCCAAGGCGACCAGAGATTTAGCAGAAGCTGGCGCCGATATTATTAAGGTGGGTGTCGGTCCCGGTGCGATGTGCACTACCAGAATGATGACCGGAGTAGGCCGCCCGCAATTTAGCGCCATATTAGAGTGCGCGCCAATTGCTCGCAACTTAGGCAAACATGTATGGGCCGATGGTGGCATCCGCTACCCTCGTGATTTAGCACTGGCTTTAGCTGCCGGTGCTAGCAATGTTATGTGGGGCAGTATGTGGGCTGGTACATATGAAAGCGTTAGTGATATCCAACTAGACACCGATGGTCGTCTATATAAAGAAAACTTTGGCATGGCTAGTAAGCGTGCTGTAAAGGAACGTAATAGTGGCAGCTCTGTTTTTCAACAAGCAAAAAAAGAATTTTTCGAAGAGGGCATTAGCAGAAGTAAATCTTATTTAAGCCAAGACCGTCCCGGCGCCGAAGACCTGATCGACTGGATGATTGCTGGTTTGCGCAGTTCAATGACATATAGCGGTGCTGCAAACCTAGGTGAGTTTTACGAAAAAGCAGTTATCGGCATACAGTCCGCCGCCGGCTATCAAGAAGGCATGGCCCTAGATGAAAGCTGGATTGCTTAACTTTTTATCAGTCTGCCAATAATTCCTGCGGCAATCCTGGAGTACTGATTAATTACAAAATCTTCGAATTCTTCTTTGCTGCCAGAATCAGAGATTGCCCTAATCGCCGCGAAAGCAACTTCACGATCGTAACAAGCTTTTCCGGCCGACGTATCTTCCATAGCAACGGCAATAGCACTAGGGAATCTCTGGCGCAGGCGTCTTATGCCACCCTCACGCATGTACCGGTCACCGGTTAAAATCAGGCCTTGCCAGACTTCGCCCCGTATCTCACTTTCTCGAAAAAATTGGGCTGCTGCCCTACAGGCTGTTTGAGCCCACCTAGAATCGGTCGGGATCGGGTAGCGACGATGTCCATCTACTTTGTATATTTTGGGATTGGGGACAATTAAGTCGTGATATATTAGCTCGCTAGCAACTACAATATCGCCCTTGCTTAGACCTTCGTGGACTGAAGCAGCCACACCAGTCAGTACAACTGCGTCTGTATTAAATCGGTCAACTAAAATGCCGGCCGTATCGGCAGCGTTAGCTTTACCAATTCCAGAGGTTACCGCTACAACGTCACGGCCATTCAGTTGTCCGGTTAAAAAATTACGGCGAGCATACTCTATACCCCTGCAGCCCCTAATCAAAGATGTAACCGGATCAAACTCCGGCGGCATAGGGGTCATAATACCAATACGCTCAGCATTCTCCGGCGACGCACTCATGCGGATTATAATATAATAAACTGTAAGAAAATCAATTTAGTTGGCTGCTTGTTGTTTAGTTGAGCTGGTAGTAAAAAAACTTACAGTAAATTACTTGATTAGTTAAGTAATATTGTGAAAGGGAAGGTGATAAGATTTAGTCATGAAAGCAAAATTTGTTGAGAAAAGAAAAGAGATCGAAAATGTTTACTCTTTTATTTTTGAGCCAGAGACTAAAATAAGCTGGCAGCCCGGCCAGTACCTACACTATGAGTTACCGCATCCAGATGCCGATGATCGTGGCATTGAGCGCTGGTTTACAATCTCGGCTGCCCCTTTTGAAAAACATATCCAGTTAACTACCCGTTTTGATAATCAACATAGTAGTACATTCAAAAAAGCTTTATCAAAGCTGGATCCTTGGGCTGAGGTTGAGATTGGTGAGCCGCGTGGAGATTTTTTGCTCGACCCTGATGCTTCACGGCATATCCTTATTGCTGGTGGTATAGGAATTACACCGTATAGGTCGCAGATAGCCCAATTAGACCATGAGAAAAAAAAGATCAATGTTGATCTTTTTTACGCTAATCGTGATGAGAATTTTGTATTTGACGACGAGTTTAAGGACATCTCTTCCCGGCATCCAGAACTTAAGATCCACAAGTTTACTGGTGACCAGCGTATCCAGGAATCGGATCTTAGGCCCTTTTTGGATAGTACAAAAAATATTTTCTATATTTCCGGCCCGCGTCCAATGGTAGAGACTTACCAACACCTCTTAGAAACTCTAGATGCAGACCCTGAACGCATTAGGACTGACTACTTCCCCGGCTATCAACTCGGCTAGTACTGTAACTTTAGTTACAGCATTTTATCTTAAGAGTGATTATCATAAGAGGTGAACTTAAGAGAGGAGGCCCGCCGGTGAATAAGCATTCTAACCAACGCACACCAAAACAGAGAGACACTTCCGTTAACCTCGATCCTTCTATGTCCTCTAAAGCCACTAGTGCCAATAATCAATTTAGATAGGAGGCGCTATATGATTCTGCTTAAAGAAGAACCATCGATTACCGATCTCCATTATTTAATTGATCAGGTGCCGCGCTATCCGATTGCAGTCTACGAGTTAGTAGATCTAGCAAAGGATACTCATTCCCCCCAGCCGGTGATAGATTTTTATTCCTCGTTCCCTGATGATATGAAGTTTGCCGACCAGTTTGAGTTACTTGAACGCACTGAGGAAGTAGAAATGTTACGTCATGAGTCCTCGCCAAAAGAAGAAATGCACGCACCTGAGGAAGACTAAAGCCTTTGGTATACTAGGGGCATGAAGAAAATTAAAATATATTCAACAACTACCTGCCCTTACTGCCACATGGAAAAAAATTATTTAAAGAGCAAGGGTGTAGACTTTGAAGAAATATTGCTGGATCAGCAGCCGGAAAAAATCCAGGAATACTTGGATACATGCGGTAATAGAGGTGTACCCTGCACCCACATTACCGATGATAATGGTAAAGAAGACCATATTTTAGGTTTTGACAAGCCGGCAATTGACGCTGCCTTGGGCTTAAGCTAAAAACTCTACTTTTGGTCGCCAACCAGCAGCCAGGTATTCGCCGGTGGCTTTATCTTGTGCATATTTACCTTGGTATTTACCTGCACTGATTAGTTTGAGTGCGTGAGTTAGATAATCGACTTCTTCGGGAGTGTTATACATTCCAAAGCTAACTCTGACAAGGCCGGGCATGGAGCTTTTATTACCATGTAAAACCTCGCCGGCAAATTTACTAACTTCTAGATTATTTAAATTCAGCAACCTAGTCACATATGGATGAGCGCAGAAGCAACCGGACCTTACACCGATCCCCCATTCCGTACCAAGAATAGCCGCAACAAGAGAATGCTTAAGCCCTTTAACCTTAAAAGGAATTACACCTAGTCGTTTCGAAGCTGTTTCAGGGTCGCTATCGCCAAAGATCTCGATTCCACTAATCTGAGCTAGCTTATTTAGCGCATAATTAGTTAATTCTGCCTCATGTCTGGCCACAACATTCATGCCGTACTTAGATAAAAATCGTAACGAAGAAGCAAGAGCCACAGCACCGACAACATTAGGTGATCCAGCTTCGTCTTTGTCGGGTAAGCTGGTCCATTCTACCCGACTTGTTGTAACAAGGTCGATTGTCCCACCACCGCACAGCTCAGGCGCGCCTGTTTCGAAGGTATCTCTTCTACCGATTAACGCACCGGTACCAAAAGGGGCATACATTTTATGAGCTGAAATTACTATGTAATCCAGATGCTCTGGATCGAGTAAATTTTTGATATCAACTTTTCTGTGCGGAGCAAGCTGCGCGCAGTCAACTAAAATCTGCGCACCAGCCCGATGGGCTTTAGCAGCCAGTTGATGGATGTTGGGCATATGGCCTGTAACATTTGAGCCACCTGTGACAGCCACCAGTTTTATGCGCCCATGGTGCTCATTTAGGAGTCGGTCATAGTGTTCTTCATCCAGCCTACCTTGACTATCTATGCGAATACGTTTAACCGTCGCTTGTCGGCGCCAAGGTAAATCATTACTATGATGCTCAAGTAAAGAAACTAGTACAACGTCACCTTTTTTTAGTCCCAGACGATATGAAAGTTTGTTTAGGGCCTCAGTTGAATTTTTGCCAAATATAACAACATGGTCTTGTTTGTTTGCGCCAAAAAATTCGCCTACTGTCTGCCTCGCTTGTTCATAAGCCTCTGTTGAGACTAAACTTTTAAATCCAGTGCCTCTGTGTACTGAACTATACCAGGGCATGAAGTTGTTTATGGTTTGCATTACTTCTTGCAAGGGCGGAGTGCTGGCAGCATTATCAAAATTTATGTATGTTGTACTGTTGCCATTTAAAAGCGGTACTTTGACATCTAAGCCCACAACATGATTACGCACGTCAAAGAACTGCTTATTCTTAAGCTGGCGGTTAGACTTGGTTACTTTGTCTTTTAGTCGATCCATCAGAATATTGTCTGATTAAATTATATACCTTGTCATCCTTATGCACAGTGCAGAAAGTAGAGCTATTGTATTTTTATGGCTTAAGGGGTTAGATAAAAATATAAATAAGGGGGTTATATGCCAAGTCTTAGTGTTAACTGGTGGGCTGTTATAGTTGCCGCCATTATTAATATGGGAGTGGGATCGTTGTGGTACTCCAAAAGTCTATACGGTAAACAGTGGGCAAAGTTGACTGGTCGCAAGCTTGACGATATGTCAGGCGGTGGTATGGGGTATGGTGTAGCAGCAATTGGAGCTCTTATTCAGTCCTGGGTACTTGCTCACTTTGATGTCTACGCTGGCTCATCTACCTTTTGGGAAGGTCTAGTCACTGGGTTTTGGCTGTGGGTGGCGTTTGTCGGGGTAGTTGCAGCTGTGAATACTGTCTTTGAAGGACGTTCTTGGAACCTTTGGAAGATAAATGCAGGGTATTTTCTGGTGGTACTTCTGATCAATGGTGGTCTGTTGGCCGCCTGGCATTAGTCCGTCGCTTTATCCCCGCAACGCGGTTTAGCAACTGGTTCTGCATCAACATCCTGGCTATTTTATATCCTGCGTAGCCAGCAATGAGGCCTATTAGTATTCCTCCGGCTATGTCTTGCCAGGAATGCACATGCGACCACACCCTACCTGCACCGACTAATACTGTTATCGTAAAGGCTAGAAGTGCGAGTTGTCGACGATAAAAATAGATTAAGGTAGTGATAGTCATAACAAGAATTGTGTGTTCCGAGGGAAAACCGTTATCTGCACCATGGGAGATCAAAGGCTTAATATGATTAACACTAAAGGGTCGAGGATGATAGTATAATGCGCCGGCCACTTTGTCTAAAATTAGGGCGATGATAGCAGCAACAATCAAAGCAACTATATATTCTAATCTCCTATTTTTAGGGGTGTAAAAGAAGCATCCAATCCAGATCAAAATTACAAAGATAAATAGGTCCTTTGCCAAAAAAATAATCAGGGAGTCCATTTGTTATCTCCACTTTACAAGATTTATTAGAAAAATGCTTATCCTAGCGTGTTAGAATATGCACATAAGCTAATAAAAGGAACTCTATGGAACCTCAACAGACTCCACCAACACAAACACCACCACAAGCACCAATGCCAGATGCACCAGCCCCTACTCCGCCACCAGCTCAGCCTGGATCGGGCAAAAGTCCTATGATGAAGTGGGCAATTTGGGGCGCGGTAGTTCTTGTAGTCCTTGTAGTCCTATACCTAGTGGTAGTTAAAAAATAATGGCTGACTCTGAACAAAAGCCTCAAAATGAAAAACCAGCCAAGGGATATGGCAAACGTCCTCTTTGGCAGTGGATTGTTATTTATCTAGTTGTCGCAGCTATTGTCTACGCTCTTATATATTTTCTATTTATTCATAAAAGTGGCAGTTCAGGCACAAGCCCTTATTAAAGGCACTAAGCTACGTATTCGTTTTGGCCTATCCTCTTTTTGATATTGGACAGCCTGGCTATAAAAGAATTAGCTGCGCCTTCTACACCTAATACTTTGAGTGCGCCTATTAGCACATACAGCTGATCAAGTTCTTGCTCTAAAACCCTTGGCGCTGACTCTATTTCTTTAAAGAAAGTCTCAATTTTATCTACCAGCCATTTCTCTTCAGAAACTTTAATCTGTTTGGGCACTACCTCTGTATTATTTACCCCAGTCGGTTCAACTACTTCTAGTGATCTTGCAGACCTATCTCTTTTTATCAGATGGCCACGCTTAATCAGGTTGTCAACATGCAAAGCAACGGTTGCTACAGAGGTGTAGTTAAGACCATTCATAATTTCGCGATAGCTTGGGCTATAGCCATTAGTAGCTATAAATTCTTCGATAAAAGTTAATAATTCACGCTGTTTTTTAGTGGGCCGAATAGTTTTTCTCTCTTCCATACTACTTATTCTATACCTATTTGCTTATAGCACTCAGATGGTTGCATCTGGATGCAGTACAAGGAAGGAGTGAAGCGCGGACTAAGCTGTACAATGATACAGTGAAGGAGCACTGGAGCTACTGACACAGTAATGCGCCAGAAGGCTAGCTGCGCGGCCAGCATCGCTGGGTGGCAGGCTAGGTGGTGCAATTATCTGAGGTGATGTGGCCGAATGTGCCTGCGAGCAGGATGGTGGGGTGCTGGAATTCGCTCGGGGAAAACCCACCAGCGATACCAAATGTAATTCCAGACCGTAAAGAAAGCGGATGATATGAATTGTCCTATAGCCGGTGTAATACCGGCATTTTTTAAGACCAGCAAGATGTAATAGTTCATTAAAAAATCCACGATGGTTACTACCATATAGCGCGTCGTTACCTGCGCTAAATTCTCTTTAAGATGAGGGTTGCGGAAAGCCCAATAGCGTTGAAGGGTAAAATTAACGCTCCAGCCGACAATATTACTGGTGATAGTCGACCACCACAAACTCCAATGTAAAACATAGTAAAAATAATCAAGCAGCAGATACCCGACTATAAAGTACGCGCCACCACTGACTAAATATTCAATGGCCTGAATTACAAGTCTTCTTTTTTTACTTTTTGTTTTCGCCATTCAGCTCAGATTAATTAGCTGAGAATTCTAAGGTTTTAGTAACCATTAGATTAAATTCACCTAGTACATCTTCATAGTTAGGCTCTTGGTCGTATTCAGCTATATATGTCCGGTTATTGGTATAGAAAATATCAAGTACGATATTTGCTCCTATTCTTGGCCCAAAACCTGATTCGGCCTCAGGCCCTTTAAATGTGCCTGATT